>CAYQWD010000539.1:0-1927 GCA_964420955.1 uncultured Paludibacter sp.
GAGATTAAAATCCGTTTAAACAGTGTTCTATTTTCCTCAAAATCATATATATATATAAATTTTTGTCATGTACTTATCAGAAACTTAATAGTTTTATGCAAGCCCAAATTATTTATAAAGAGATTTTCGTTTGAAGGAAAAATAACTGTGAACTTTATCTATTCGGATTTAATAAACCAGTTTTGTTTAATGCTTAGTTTTTGAAAAACTTCATTTTTATTTTGTGTATGTTTTTCCGAAATAATTTTTGCAAGATACCCAGGATCGTTGCGGCGAAGAGCGAAACGCATTAAATCATG
Source organism: uncultured Paludibacter sp. (assembly GCA_964420955.1). Taxonomy (GTDB): domain Bacteria; phylum Bacteroidota; class Bacteroidia; order Bacteroidales; family Paludibacteraceae; genus Paludibacter. The sequence goes on from CAYQWD010000539.1 coordinate 300, forward strand.
AAATCGGTTACCTTCAAAAGCTGTTTCGAGCGCCAGTTCCATTTGTATCAAATTATCAACAAAAAGCACCGAGTCTCCCATTGAAGCAAGGCGTGGAATGCGAAAAAAAGTAGTGTCGTTGTTCATATTGCCAAGTCCACGCATTCGTATGCCTGTATTGTTATTGAATCGAGCATCAGCAAAATTAGCATAGGATAATATTGGTGAACCTTTTTCTGATAACGGCACTATTTTATTATTGAATAAGGTGGTACTATTCAGTCCGTTTTTAAGTACAGCCATAGCCAACATAGGTTTTTTAAGCTGGTTAACAGCTTCGGCATATCTCAGATAAATGAGCGAAGAACGATATATAATTACATTTTGATTATACAATTTGTATTTATAAATTAAAAAATTACTGATTCCGGAACCTGAAAAAGTGTAATCAGAGCTTATTTCTTTGTTGGTTACAGCATTGTACGAAATTGAACCAAACATGCGCAAATCACCTTGCTTATTGGAGGCTTCGTTAAGGTAATAAGTCTGGTTTTTCCAGTTATTCAGCGCAACTTTCGATGCAGTAATTTTTCGTTGGTTATTGAGTGTGTCGAGGTGAAAATTTTGTCCGTATTCAGTGGGACACGCAATTGTTGTAATTACTTCGCCTGAGTTAAGTGTTAAAGCGCGTGGCCAGTACAGAAATGCGTTTGCCGAAATTGTATTATTCACCGGAATCCAGTATGAATAGTTATTCCTGTTCACGATAACTCTTTTTTGAAACATAAGCTCACGATATTCAATTGCAGCTTTTTCAAAATTTCCTTTCCAGAGATGCAAATCGCCCAATACCATTCGTACAGGAAAAATGGAAAAAGTAGTGTTGTACGATTCAACAAAACCAAGGTATGGCATTTCAACAAGTTTTATGGGTTCCAAATCAGCAATTAAGGAATCAGCCAGTTCCGAAAAATCAAGTTTTCGATATGATTTTTCTGCATCGACAACTGTAAGAATTGGTCGGGTATAGTACTTTACCGAACCGAAATTCAAGGCAATTTGCATAAATGTCCATGCTCTGATTGCCTTTACTGCTGCATATTGCCGTAACTTGAGCTGTTGTCCGCGATCCATCCGACTTGTGTCAATATTATGAATTATATAATTGCAATTGTTTATCACAGCGTAATAATCCTTAATATTTACATATTTGTTTTTCCCGGAAATTTCATGTGTGTTTATTTCGCGCAGGTCAGAATCCGAAGTTTCTGTAACATCCATAAGCTCAGCCCTAAGTTCACCGAGTAAAACGTAACTGTCTGCAATTTTCTGTAATTGCGAAAAAATTCCGATCATTGAATAAATTGAATCGTTTGGCGAACTCAATCTGTAGTCTTCTTCTTGTGTAAAACGTTTTGAGTCCACACTCAGTAAATCATCACAACTTACTACAGTTAAAATCGCAAGAGTACAAGTCAGTATATACAGTATTTTTTTCATTTTTATCTCAATTATTTTTTAAATAAATAAAACCAGAATATATGAATACTTTATTGATTAAGTTATAAATATGTTTTTTATCCTTATAAATAAAAAATTATAATAGGAATAATTAAATTTATCGACCATTGATAATTTAATCTTTAGTC
>CAYQWD010000540.1:0-1925 GCA_964420955.1 uncultured Paludibacter sp.
CCATTAAATCAACAATCGGGCGGTTGTTGGCATCAGCCCACCATGAAGTAAATTCAAAACTGTTGCTGGTGCGTTTGCCCTTTTTTACAGCACCATCGCCCAGCTCCCTGATATGCGTAAAGCGGGTGGTATTGCTGTAATATTTGGTGTAAGTGCCGTTTGAAATTACGAATAGTTGCACATACTCAAACAAACCGCACCCAGCCCAAAACGATTCACGGTTGTATCGGTTTATCTGATTGAATGCCTCTTTAATGTCAACGCCCCTTTTTTTAAGCTCGATATGTACCAATGGTAAACCGTTGACCAATACCGTAACATCGTAGCGATTGGCACGCTGCGAACCGTCATTCCGAGCTTGACTCGGAATCCCTTCAATAATGAGATTCCGACTTTCGTCGGAATGACGGGCAGAAACTGTATATTGGTTGATTACCTGAAGCCGGTTATTATGAATATTTTGTTTGTCAATCAAATAAATATTCTTTACAGTTCCGTCATCACGGGTAAGCAGTTGGATATGGTCTTCTTGTATAATGGTTGTTTTCTCCTCAATGCCGTTGTTTTGGTTCGCAATTTTGCCTTTGAAAAACTGCTCCCATTCCGAATTGGTAAACTGATAATTATTCAGGGCTTCTAATTGCAGGCGCAAGTTGGCAATCAATTCGGGTTCCGAAGTGATTGGCAAATAATCGTAAGCCTGTGTTTGAAGCTGCTCAATAAATGCTTTTTCGAGGTCTGCCTCACTCTGAACAGTAGTTTCCTTGCGGTAGAGCGGTTGGTATTCGGCTACTACCGTACTTTCGGGGGATTCAGTGATTATATTGTAATGGTTCATTGAGGTAAAAAGTAAAAGTTAATAGGTAAAATTAGCGACCTAATTTAGTTTTCATTGATTTTACAGACACAACAAGCATCTTTATGAGTTCGTTGCAATCGGTATTGATATTATTATATTCGCTGTTGTTCAAGTATTCTGTTTCATGGAGCAAGTCGAGCCAATACGCTGATTCTGCTGCTTCTTTAAGAGCAATACTTGTTTTGCTTAGGTAGTCGGCATCTGAAATGGCAAACTCTTGTTCAGCCAAGTTTGCTCCAACACTTGTGCCTGAACGCAATAACTGTTTTGACATCACAAACTCTTTTTTCTCATCTGTGAGGTATTTATACAATCGAATAACACGAATTGCAAAACTTCTTGACTTATCTCGAACAATGCTTTTGCTCATTTTTTATCTGTTAATAGTTTCATTAGGTAACAGGTAAAAAGTAACAGTATTTTACCTCTTACTTTTTATCTTTTACTTCGCCTCAAAACTTAGAAGTTTTGAGCGGTAATAATTGTATTGTTTGCGGCGACCGTCTATTTCGGCAGGTAACCCAATCGAAATATCATTTACCAAGCTATCGAATTTATCCAACACCTCAACAATGCGGTTTTGTTCTTCTATGGGTGGAATTGGGATTTGAATCTTTGCAAGGTCTTTTGCTGAAACATCAATAACCTTAGTTCCTTTGGCTAATTTCTTCTTTTCGGCAAAGAACATCGGTGTTTGAGTGTAATAAGCTAAATATTTTGGATTTTCATTATGCTTAAATATAGAAGCATGACCTCCTGTAACAATCTCATCCTCTCCAAGCCAAACGACTGTTTTACAAACATCTTCGATATTTTCACTGGTGTTCGTTATTATCAAATCATTCTTTTGAACTTTCTGTAATTTCTTTGCTGCTTCTTCGGAAACAAACGATTTAGTTTTGTGAGTTGATAGTCCGTAGTATGTGTAAATCTGCCCATAATGAATACAGCCGATTCCACTTTCTGTAAAATCACTTTTCGGTAATCCGTTGCCTCTGACAAATGTTCCTATTTCTCCCATTGTTTTGTATATAACTGAATATGAGCTACTTAAATGGGGGGGGGG
>CAYQWD010000541.1:0-1923 GCA_964420955.1 uncultured Paludibacter sp.
ATTTAAAAAAAGAGTGAATACCCATAGACACTCAACCAGTAAGCGTGCTTGCACCAGACTGGGTTTAAACATAAAACTTATAAAAATCAACTACAACTTGCAACGTTTACAACGTACATACCATCATAAGTACATAAATAAATCAAAAACTCTTATGATATGAAATTTAAAAAAAATCTTATACGGTTAACGAATCTTCTTCTCTCATCAATTTTGATAATTTTCGGCTTCAGCAATTGCGATGAACCAAGAATGGAATACGGAGTTCCGAGTGCTGACTATAATGTAAAAGGTAAAGTAATAGATAAAGCTGACACAAAACCAATAAAAGGAATCAGAGTTGCATTTAGTCCCTATCCACAGGCAATTACCATGTACGGTATTTTACCTGTGCCATACAGAACTTATGCAGCTGACACTACAGATACAGCAGGAGCATACGATTTGACGGATAATTTTACAGTCGGTGAAATTCAAAATGACACAATTCCAGTTTATATTCAGGACATTGATGGAACTGAAAATGGGTTGTACAGGGATACTGTGATAAATAGTGGAAAAAGTACTGGTTGGTATGATGGAAAATTTACCGTAGAAAAAAACATTGAGTTGAGAAGAAAATCGAATGAATAAAATACCGTCACTTCGTAAAAAAATCGGACTTGAAATTTACCGGAAAATAAAGCACAACAATGTAAAGTTACACGAATTAAATACCCTGTTTTGGGAATGTACTTTGCGTTGTAACTTATCATGTTTGCATTGTGGGAGCGATTGTCGTGTGCAATCCGAAAAAAAAGATATGCCCTCTGCCGACTTTATGCGGGTAATTGATGAAATAACTCCGCATGTAAATCCGCACAAAACTATGATAATTTTCACCGGTGGCGAGGCTTTGCTGCGTAAAGATCTGGAGATTTGCGGTAGAAAACTATACGAGAGAGGCTTTCCGTGGGGACTTGTTTCCAATGGTATGGCTCTAACACCGCAGCGACTTCAATCGCTACTTGCTTCGGGCTTACACTCAATTACAATAAGTTTTGATGGGTTTGAAGATGCGCACAACTGGCTGCGTGGAAGTAAGAAAAGCTATGAAAATGCGCTTAAGGCAATAAAATTGCTGGTGAACTCAAAAAACATTGTATGGGATGTTGTTACTTGTGTAAACAAAAAAAATATAAACAATTTAAATTCATTCAAGGAATTTTTAATAGAAACCGGCGTAAAGGAATGGCGAATTTTCACCATTTTTCCGGTTGGCAGAGCTGCTGAACATACCGAATTACAACTTTCTAACGAAGAATTCACATCGATACTTGATTTTATTCGTGAAACCCGAAAAGAAAACCGCATACATTTAAGCTTTGGGTGCGAAGGATTTTTGGGCAACTACGAACATGAAGTGCGCGATCATTTTTACACTTGCCATGCCGGAATAAATGTTGCATCAGTTTTAGCCGATGGATCCATTTCTGCTTGTCCGAGCATTCGATCCAATTTTAATCAGGGAAATATATATACAGATAATTTTTGGGAAGTGTGGAACAATAAGTTCAAACCTTTTCGCAACCGTGAATGGGCACACAAAGGAGTTTGTGCCGATTGTGAAATGTGGCGCTATTGCGAAGGAAACGGCATGCACTTACATGATGATGATGGAAAATTGTTGGTATGTCATTACAGTAGAATAGAATGACTTATCAAAAAAAATTTATCGATAATTTACTTCTAAGCACATGACAACAATTTATATATATATATGATTTTGAAGAAAATAGAACGCTGATTTACGCTGATTAAACGGATTTTAATCTCGCCTTCGGCGAGATGATTTTTAGTTACTTATTTTAATCCAATCTTGCTTGCAAGATTTAATCCGTTTGACCTCGGATACCGAACGACCGCTATTTGCGGTCTGTCGGG
>CAYQWD010000542.1:0-1921 GCA_964420955.1 uncultured Paludibacter sp.
GGAGGTGGATTTCAATCAGCTTATTTTGCTGGCGGATTGGCTTCGCTTGGTTCACTTATCTTATTTGTAAAGGTGGCTGCACCGCATTTTTCGAGAAACAAACTGAGATAAAACCTGATAAAAAAAAATCGGATAAAACTTTTCCCAAGTTCTAAACTTCGGAAAAGTTTTATCTGAAATAAATCACTACTACTTCAAAGGTTTTATACCTTCGTGTGTTGGAACTACCGGCAAAATTTTTCCATCGGGAGCAAACTCCAATTTATCAATACATACTTCGCGATGATAGCCTGCAGATTGCCCCATTTCTATACCTTTTGGATAATTAAATCGATGATAAACAATATACCATTCATCGCGTCCTGGAATTTGAATCGTACTGTGATGGCCTGTTCCATAAATTCCTTTCTTCTCGTCTTTTTTCAGAATTACAAAGTTTTCGGGCAGCGTAACATCACTCAAAGGCGAAGTCATAAATCCATAGCCTACACTGTAATTCGGGCTGCGGGTATCGTCAATCGACCACATCATATAATACTGACCATTTCGATAAAGTACGTGCGCTCCTTCGCGGAAACTTCCGTGAATTTTGAAAACTTTCAATGTTTCCTGTTTTATCGAAACCATATCCTCATTCAACTCGGCTCCTGCTAAAAAACCGTTTCCCCAATACAGATACGATTTTCCCGTAACAGGATCGGTGAATACATCAGGATCGATAACCTGACCACGGTTTACACCTACAGGTCGGTCGGCAATGAGCGGTTTACCCAAATCAACAAAAGGTCCGGTGGGATTATCAGAAACAGCCACACCAATTTTCTGGGCGGCAGTGAAATAATAAAAATATTTGTATTGTCCGTTAATTTTCTTTTCAATAATGCAAGGCGCCCATGCGTTGCGGTTTGCCCATTTTACATCCTCGCCCAATGTAACAATTTTACCCTCATCAGTCCAGTTTATCAAATCGGGCGACGAAAATACTTTGAAATAAGTTCCCGACCAGCCATCGTAACCATCAGAAGTAGGATAGAGGTAATATTTCCCTGTTTCGTTTGAATAAATAATATCGGGGTCGGCATAATAACCTGCTAAAACCGGATTGTTATTTTTTACGGCAGTTACATTCCATGATTGTGCTTTTTCACCCTTCGGTTTAACTTTATATTTTACCGGTTGTTTGCTGAAATTTTGTGCTTTGTGGGGTGTAATTTTCAGTTTTGAAGTGCTTTCAAACTGCGGATTGAATTTTGAAATATCCGTCGAAGGAAGAACCGGGAGTTCAAGAGTCTTGTTTTCACAGTCCTGAACGATATTAATTTTTTTCACTTCCATGGCAGCAGGATTAAAAACAACATTACTTTTCGATTTCCATTTTTTCAACAATCGGTTGTATTCAGCTCTTGTAATTGGTAAAACAGTACCGTGGCGCGGGTGAAAATCCATGGAAATTTCATCTTTTATCAAACTGAAATTTTCCAAATCCGTGCTCCTGCAAAACTCGTACCTGCCATTCATATACACATCATACATCAAAATCCAATTGTTTGAATTGTTGAGTTTAAACAATCCCGAACCTTCAACTGCATGTTCTGTTTTCTGATAATATTTATCAATCATTTTCCAGTTACCCGTAAGTTTATCAGCTATAGCCTTTTTGATTCCGTTTCCGTGTCCTTCTGTTTTGAAAAAAATATGATATTTTCCATCGTGAAAAACAATATCGCCATCGATGCAGGATTTTCCTTCGGGATGAAAGAAAAGCTGTTTAGGGGTGGTTTCGAGCGCAGTAAAATCTTTATTGGCGTATGAATAATAGATAATATCGGCATTTCCCGGACCTTTACGTTTCATCGAAAAATAAATCATGTATTTACCAACTTCCGGATTGAAAATGGTTTGTGGCGCCCACACGCGATCT
>CAYQWD010000543.1:0-1920 GCA_964420955.1 uncultured Paludibacter sp.
ATTTATTTTATTGATATTCTTTTGTTTATGCAGTTTTTAAGGCTCGACTAAGTAACTGAAATCATCTCGCCAAAGGTGTGATTATAATCTGTTTAAAATTCGTTTAATCTGCGTGAATCAGCGTTCTATTTTTTGAAAAATCATATATATATAAATTTTTTTCATGTACTTAGATAAAGCTATTAAACATTTGCGAACATGGGGTAAGTTTAGCCGAAGTTGAGTTTAATAAAAAATCCTCTAAATATTGATTTCAGAGGATTTTTATATAAAAAATTTATTTAGAGTTGATTACTTCACTGAATCCATGTGAACTATCAAGTCAAGTACTTTGCAGGAATAACCCCACTCATTGTCGTACCAGCTTACTAATTTTACAAAGTTTCCATTCAGAGCAATACCTGCGCCGGCATCGAAAACTGAAGTGCGCGATTCATGTATAAAGTCTGAAGAAACAACTGAATCTTCGGTGTAACCAAGAACACCTTTCATTGTAGTTTCAGAAGCAAGTTTCATAGCTGCTTTAATTTCATCGTAGGTTGCAGCTTTTTCCAGACGCACGGTTAAGTCAACTACCGAAACATCGGCTGTAGGAACACGGAAAGCCATACCTGTAAGTTTGCCATTGAGCGAAGGAATTACTTTTCCAACTGCTTTTGCAGCTCCGGTTGAAGAAGGAATAATATTGCCAAGAATTGAACGACCACCTCTCCAGTCCTTTGACGATGGAGCATCAACAGTTTTCTGTGTATTTGTAGCAGCATGCACAGTAGTCATCAAACCTTCAACAATCCCGAAATTGTCGTTTACTACTTTTGCAATAGGAGCTAAACAGTTTGTGGTACACGAAGCATTCGAAACGATATCCATGTCTGCTTTATAAGCTTCGAGGTTAACGCCGCAAACAAACATTGGAGCATCATTAGAAGGTGCAGAAATAACAACTTTTTTTGCACCGGCTGCGATATGAGCTTTTGCTTTGTCAATTGTAGTGAAAACTCCTGTTGACTCTACTACATAATCGGCTCCTGAAGCACCCCAACCAATGTTAGCAGGATCTTTTTCAGCAAAAAATGCAACTTCTTTACCGTTTACAAACAATTTGCCATCTTTGTTTTCAGCAGTTCCCTGAAATTTACCATGAACGGTATCGTACTGTAACATGTAAATCAAATAGTCAAGATCCAAAAATGGGTCGTTAACTGCAACTACTTGTACATCATTTCTTTCTTGAGCTGCACGGAAAACCAAACGTCCGATGCGGCCAAAACCATTAATACCTACTTTAATCATTTTTATTAAGTTTAAAAATTAGTTTTTAAAATCGACTGCAAAATTACAAAAAAATATGCTGATTAACAAAACCGGAAACAATAATTGATTACTTTCGAGGATATACCAATCAGAAAAATAAGAAAAAATACTTTATGCTTCAAAAAATACTTTTCAACTTTTTTTCGATAAAATAATCAAATTACTTTTGAAAAGAACATTGAAATTTATGAGCAATAAAATTACTTTGTAGATTCTTTTTTTCTAAAAGTATCAATTTTAAAAAGTTTGTACAGTGGACAAAAATTAATAAGACTTGTAACAGTCAGTAAAAGCGCTACAATAAGAAGCGCAACTCCTAATACGCCCGAAACTATTTCTTTATAAAACAAAACTATAAGCAATACTGCAAGGGCAAGTCTCACTAGCTTATCCGACGATCCGATATTTGCTTTCATGTTTTTCTTAATTTTTTAAATGTTTTTGTTCTATAATAACATACGAAACCCTTGTAATGTTTATCTGTAAATCGAAATTACGAAATCTGTATTCTGTTTATCAAAAAAAACCGTATTTATTTCAGTAAAGTATATCACTACTAACCGACTAAACATCTGAGATTCTACGCTACGCTCTGAATGACAATGC
>CAYQWD010000544.1:0-1920 GCA_964420955.1 uncultured Paludibacter sp.
TAGGAATAACGCCATCGAGAATTGCGTCTTTAATTTTCATTTTAATATCGCCAACAGCAGCACAAGCAGGCAAGCCGAATGTTTCCATAATTTCAGAGCCGCTTACCGGCGGTTGAAAATTCCGGACGCGATCTTTTTCTTCAATCTCTTTCAGTTTTTGCCGAACAAGTTGAAAATTCTTTTTGTATTGCGTTACTTTTTCAGGATTTTTCGATGTAATATCTGCTTCGCACAGCATCATTAAATCTTCAATATCGTTACCGGCATCAAAAAGCAGACGGCGCACTGCCGAATCGGTAACTTCATCTTCGCTTAAAACTATCGGGCGCATGTGCAGCGAAACCATTTTTTGCACGAAACGCATTTTTTCGTTTGCGGGCAATTTCATGTTCCTGAAAATAGTGGGAATCATTTTTTCGCCCACGTAATTGTGGTTGTGAAATGTCCAGCCAAGTTTCCTGTCAAATTTTTTGGTTACCGGTTTGGCAATATCGTGTAATAACGCCGACCAACGCAACCATAAATTATCGGTATGTTCACTCAAATTATCGAGTACGGTGAGCGTATGATAAAAATTATCCTTATGTCCCACGCCATCTTTTGTTTCAGCGCCTTTCAATTCAACAAGTTCTGGAAAAATAAGATTCAATAGTCCGGTTTTCTCCAGTAGAATAAATCCGGTCGATGGTTTGCGTGAAGCAATAATTTTATTCAATTCATCGGCAATGCGTTCTTTTGAAATTATACCGATGCGCTCTTTGTTACGTGCAATGGCATTGAAAGTTTCGGTTTCCAAGTAAAATCCGAGTTGTGTTGCAAACCTTATACCACGCATCATTCTAAGGGGGTCATCCGAAAAAGTTATATCAGGATCGAGCGGTGTGCGAATTACGAAATTATTTAAATCGGCAAGTCCGTTGAAAGGATCTACAAGTTCACCCAATCTTTCTTTGTTCAGGCAAATAGCCAGGGCGTTTATGGTGAAATCCCTACGGTTCTGGTCATCTTCGAGCGTTCCGTTTTCAACAATCGGTTTCCGCGATTCTGCTCTGTACGATTCCCGTCGTGCGCCAACAAATTCAATTTCGAGGTCTTTGTACTTTATTTGTGCAGTTCCGAAATTTTTAAAAACAGTAAGTTTTCCTTTTTTTCCGAGTTTTGCCGAAACCAAACCGGCAAATTCAATTCCACTTCCCAGTACAACGATATCAATATCTTTCGACTGTCGTTTTAAAAAATAATCGCGTACGAAACCTCCAATTACATAACATTCCATGCCTGTATCTTCGGCAGTTTCAGTTATCTGTTTAAATATCTTATCGTTAAGTAATTCTATCATCAGTTATATTATAGTATGCCGGATGCAAAAATACGGTTTAAAATTCAATCAACAAAGTATTCAATATTTGAAAAAATCATCGATTAATTATTAACATAGGCATATTAATTGCATAAATATTTAAAAACAGGAAAAACAAATCATGCTTATTATTTGTTTAATTATAAATGTGATTTGTATGGAAAATAAAACATCGTTCATCAGAGTTTTTAAAGGTGGTCCGCTATTAGTAGAAGGCGAATTTAAAGTAGTATTGCCCGGAGGAGAGGAAAAATCTGTTACCAATCCAAATTTGTGTCGATGTGGTTTAAGTAACAACAAGCCATTTTGCGATGGATCACATCGGAAAAGTGATTTCGACAAATGACACAATCATTTCAACAAAAGAAGGCGCAGAGGCGTCTTTTTTTTGTCGAAATTTGCGAACTTAGTCAAATTCATCGCTTATAATTTCAATTCGTCAAAGAATACAGTTTTTTATTCGGTTTTTTTTGTCATTTTTTTGCCTAAGAACATGACAAAAATTTATATATATATATGATTTTGAAGAAAATAGAACGCTGATTTGCGCTGATTAAACG
>CAYQWD010000545.1:0-1181 GCA_964420955.1 uncultured Paludibacter sp.
TACGAGTTTGAAAAGAACAATCACTGAGTTGTGTAGTATTTTTTGTAAAACTTCTTTGTATATATCTATCTGATTTATTTCCAGAAATAGAAGTATATACTGGATAGAAAAAATCTTTATAATTTTTAAAATCTAGAGTCTTTTTAAGTCATAATTTTTCTAAAAATTCATTTTCGTTGAATAGGCGTGTTAACATTACGATTTTACCTTTTTTATCGATAATCACATTGCGGGTAATACCGGCTTTTCGGTCAGCATAAAGAGCAAAAATATTGGCATTCGGGTCCAGACCGATAGGATAAGTAATTCCTGTTGTTTCCGCAAACTTAATTACAGTTTCGAGCGGTTCATCACGGTCAATGGCAAGCAGGGCGAAATTAGGGTTTGCTTTGTGTTTTTGCCAGATGTCACGTTCAATAAAAGGCATTTCTTTTCGACATACGCCGCACCAACTGGCAGTGAACTGCAACATTACGATTTTACCTTTAAAATCCGAAAGTTTTACGGTTTTTCCATCTGTCAGTTTCATGCTGAAATCCGGAGCTTTATCGCCAACTTTTACGATATAACCGCGATCATCTGTTGTTTGTGCTGAAACTGAAGCACAAAGGGTAAATGAAATTACAAAAATAAACGTTATGAGAATTTTCATAAATATATGTTATTACGGATTATTTGTTGTGTTGCAAAAGTATAAATTATTTTTCTTCATTTTATGAATGTAACTAAAAAATAACAGCGATACTTCACAGTGTCGCTGTATTCCGATTTAGAGAATCTATATTATGTGCTTGAAAATATTTTTTTTAACGAATATAATAATTGTATTTCTCAGAGCTTATTCTAACTATAAATAGCTCATTCGATGGTAGTTCAAACTGGGGTGAGCTGATCTTACTTTCAAAAATTAATACGCCGTTTGTTCTGTAAATTTGAATGATGTCGCCCACGGTCAGGTTGAGTAATTTGTTACCTGAACGGTATGCTTTATTTTCAAATTCCGGTTGATTTGCTGTTGTATTATTTACTTTTTCCACTGTAAGTTTATCCATTACAAAATATGTGGGTGTATTTATTCCCCAAGCTCCCAAATCGGTGGATTCCATAGAGAAACGGATGAAACTCACATTTCCTAAATTTGATAAATTACATATCTTAGAAGAATTAATTTTTAATAAGTA
>CAYQWD010000545.1:1191-1920 GCA_964420955.1 uncultured Paludibacter sp.
GTGCAATTTCCATTGAGTGGGATTTACCGAGCGGTAATCTGCAAGATAAAATTCAGTTGAACCGGTTATGGTAGTACTATCGGCGGCATAACCGGTAGCAATGAGTTTTAAGTAATCACCTTGGGTAAATTTCCGTGTAAAAGCATCACCATTTTTTATTGAATAATATGTCCATGGCGAGTTATTCACATAAACGCCCACAGGTTTGTATATTTTATTGTCTGTGAATTTAACATAATTTGAAGTTTCAGAAATTTTAGCAGCAAACGGATCGCCGTATTGATCCCAATAACCAATCAAGAAATTTGAACCGATGCCGTTTACACCGCCTTTCGACATAGCTCCCCATTGATTTAAATACCAAAGTCCATCTTCTGAATAATCAGTGTTATCAGTATGGTTACTTAAAGTAAAACCATCCCAATAAGTTCCACCCCAACCATTGCGGTGCGAAAATTTAAAAATTTGAGCTTCGATATTTACATTTTCTGAATAAGTTTCATTCCAATACGAATTTTCATTTAATGCAGCTGAAGGCGTTGTAGTATTTTGCAAGTCGAGAGTTATATAATTACCGCCAATAGGAGGATAAGTTATCATTGCTTCCTGTGCATTTAAATCCACTACACCTGCAAATTCCGTGGAAGTTTCGCCCAGCCAGCCAGCTTCCTGTAGTAAACCTGTATAGACTTTTACAAAATCTATATAATCTAAATGAACAGAATTTCC
>CAYQWD010000546.1:0-1917 GCA_964420955.1 uncultured Paludibacter sp.
ATTTATTTTATTGATATTCTTTTGTTTATGCAGTTTTTAAGGCTCGACTAAGTAAAAATTATATTTGGAGAAAATTTCAAACAAAATTTTTTAATTTTAAATTTGTCATTTTTTTGATTTTTTTCCGGCAAATTTCATTACACTGTCATTCACCATCGGTCCGTTATTTTCCCAGATATTGCCCGGTCCGTTTGCATTTTGCAGAAATTTTATACTGTCAGTTCGATTATTCAAAACCCGGATAAACGATGAGCCCTCGTCTGTATAAAGATAAAACCAGTGATTCGGATCATGAACATACGAAGGCTTGTAAATATCGTGTACCCAGTTTTCGGTAATCTGCGTACCTGGCATAGCGCCAAGGGTGTAAATTCCTGAAACATCGTACATGTGTTTGGCAAACCGGTGAATATTATTTTGTTTTACCAGATTGTTTTTCATACAAATCAAATCGCGATTCCAACCCCAGCCTAAACTGATTCCGGTATAAGAAACATCACATATTTCATTGTTGGTAATTTTAAAATCCGAAACATATCCGGCTGCAATTCCTACACAACCCCAGTCTTCATTTGTGATATCCTGAAAATGATTATTGTGAATCGTCAGTCCTTTACAAACTTCGCGCAAGTCGGTAGGATTATAGGGAAAATGTGTTTCAAAAGATGCTGGAGAAAAACTCCCCGCCACCAAACCATTTCCTGCAATATCAGAAAAAATACAATTTTCAACACTTCCACCATCAGTTCCATATACATAATCCAGTCCTGAAAAGCCCAAATGTGAAAATGTACAGCTCTCAAAACTGATATTTTTTGCACCAGCAACACTAACTGCTGCCGAAGCACGTCCTATCCAACCCTGATTGTCAAGTTTGTGGTTGTTTATTCTATCAATTTGAGGGCGAAGTTTATATGCTTCTGTAAGATACATTCCGGCTTGAAGTGGTACATGCCCATTTAAGGAAGGACGCATCCATGTAGTGTAACTGAATTTTATGTTTTTAAATAAAATATTTTTCACCGGTCGGTCAAGCGTACCTTCAACTGCTACAAGCGTTTCAATAGCCGGAACAATTGCTTCTTCAACTTTTTCGCCAATCAAGGGATAGTAATAAAGTTTTTTTGTTTTAATATCATGAAACCACTCACCGGGTTGGTCTAAAAGTTCGATTGCATTGGTAAGATAAAATGGTGAATTTCTTCCATCTTTAATCACAGGTTGTGGCCATGGACGTTCAAATTGTAATTTGCTTTCGGGATTGTGAAACCGAACAGCAGCCGAATCGCCAAAAATATCAACTGATTTGATCCTGAGAAATGAAACTGCCCACATTTGATGCAATACCATTTCGGGATATTGAGCTTTCTGAATTGATTTTACTGCTTTAGCCGGCACCCAAAGTATCTGATTCTCCTTGTCATTGCGAATAATTCGGTTCATTTTTTCGAAATCAGAAACATCGCGTGCTCGTATTGCCTTTTTACCGTTCACCCATAATTGTCTGAAATCGTGCGGACGACCATTAAAATCGGGTACATCGGCAACAAGAAGTTTTCCGGTTTTTTTCCAGTTCGTAATTTTTACTCCACCGCTGATAATAGTTTTCTGATTTTCTTCGCCTCGAATACATGTTGGCGATTGTTTCGTTCCGCTGTCTTCAGGACGTACCAAAAGAGGTTCGTAAAAATTATATGTTCCGGCTTTCAGTATAATGTTTATTCCGTTTTCGATACCGGCTGTATTTAATCGCCGCATTTCACGGGCTTGGCGCAATGCTGCCGAAACAGTGGCTTTTGGTGCTGTAACACTTCCATCATTCGTATCTTTTCCTGCAGGAGAAACATAGATTTCAAAGGAAGAAAATAAAATAAAAAGAACACCTAACAAACCCACAGGTACTAAGAGGGATTTGAG
>CAYQWD010000547.1:0-1909 GCA_964420955.1 uncultured Paludibacter sp.
CTCATTGGATTTATGTCCCATGTTTTTATACCTAGCTACTGCTTGCCTGTACGTTGATGCATCACTTTAACCTCTTCCATTATCATGCCCGAAAGAAAATCGATTAACGTTTTAACTATTCCAATTATTTATTATCATGAAATTAGAATATATATGTATGAAATGTTTTTTGAAAAATAATTTTTATTTACAAAAACTCATCAAAGAGGAAAAAGTAAGCCTAAAAAAATTCCACGACGAGGTACTCAAAGCCTTGCACCAAAGCAACCAAGAAGTTTTGGCACAAATAGCCCAAAGTAGTCCGCAAGCCCAAAAAATAGTCGAGGATTTTAACCAATTCAAAAGCCAAATTTTGGAGTGGAGCAAAGTTTCCGAAGAGGCTATTTTGCCTTACCTGAAAATGTAAAAATGAGCTGAACTTGGTATTTTTTGTAGTAAATATTTGCCCATGCCCAAAAATAGAAGTCTGAACGTAAGTTCTGACGTTTCCATAGTTTTCTTGCGTCAGAAATACGTTCAGATTTCTCGCTCATAAAAATAACGTGAACTCGGCATAATATCTTTGAAATTGACGCAAAAACCGCAATTTTGCCCCTATCCTAAATCCTTTCCCCAAAAGGGAAAGGACTTTCTCCAAAATTTGCTCCCTTCCCTTTTGGGGAAGGGCTGGGGTTGGGGCGAAAAAGGCGTTTTTTAGTAGAATTTAGCTATTTTGTAATCCCGAGTTCACGTTTGTTATACACTACCTAAAATTTTAGCCACATTTTAGAAATAAGATTTTTACACCTTAGCCAAAAGTCTGAACGTAGTTCTGACGTTTCAATAGCTTTTTAGCGTCAGAACTGCGTTCAGACTATTTTTTTGGATATTTTGGGAAATATTTTGCTACAAAAAATGCCGAGTTCACGTTAATTATCAGGTACTTTTGAGTTGTCGGGTGTGTTTTTTCAACTACTCCTATTTCTTTGTGCATAAAAAAAATCCTGTTGTTGGCTCACAGGATTTATTCACATAGTTAGTTCTTCGTCTTCTCTTTTGCCTCGTCTGCGTATTCTATCCATTCGTCGTTGTTTTTCTGTTCTCCCCAAAGATTTATACTTTTGTGCGATGCTCTTTCCTCTGTGATTGGGGTGGTAAAGTCTTACGCCTATAACCAAAATATCATCTAACCAAGGTTGTTCTCTATAAAATTGCCATGCTTCTATGATTCGTTTAAGGATTGTTTTTTGCCGTTTGAGGTCTTTGAGATGAATATTAGCCAATACTTCTCGGAGTCTGGCACTTAGGAATTTTTTATTGGGTTTGCCCCCTACTTGGTCTTGGTAGCCATCAGAAAATAAATAAAAATAAACAGGGCTGTTTTCGTAGGAAATCGTATGCTTACTAAAATGCCTAACCTCACCAAAAATATATTTATCGCCTTTGATATTATAAATTTCGCCATCCTGAAAATATACTAAGGGGTGATGTACGCCTGCATATTCTAAAATATATTTTTCGGTTTGTATGACGCAAATAGCCATGTCCATGCCGTCGCGGTTGTCGTTGAGGTGTTGTTTTAGCGAAAGCCGAATCCCTATGTAAACTTCCCTAAGAATAACCTCTGGCGAAAGCAAGTGCTTTTGGTTAATCATCTCGTTGAGCAAGCCTGTCCCCATGACCGACATAAAAGCCCCAGGTATGCCATGCCCCGTACAATCAGCTACCACAAGCACAATATTTTTATTGATTTCGTTAAGATAATAAAAATCCCCGCTGACCACGTCGCGGGGACGAAAATACATGAAAAAATCTTCTTTAAAATGTTCCTTAAATTTATCCATAGTGGGCAGCATAGCCTCTTGGATACGCTGGGCGTAGCGAACACTGGACGTAATTTGTTTGTGCTGTTCCTTAATCTCAACGGTTT
>CAYQWD010000548.1:0-1903 GCA_964420955.1 uncultured Paludibacter sp.
GGATTAAATTTTGCAAGCAAGATTGGATTAAGATAAGTAACTGAAATCATCTCGCCAAAGGCGAGATTAAAATCCGTTTAATCAGCGTTCTATTTTCTTCAAAATCATATATATATATAAATTTTTGTCATGTATTTAGAATTACTAATAAAAAAATTTTACAATTTAACCAATCAACCTCGCGATGCTTCGGGTCAACCAATCAATTATTTATTAAGAAGCAAAAACTGCAAAAATAGTTATTTATTTGAAGCCTGCAATTTTCCGGTTAAGGAGAAAAATGTTTACTTTTGTGTGAAAACATTCTGAAAACAATGCCGTTTTTAAGGAACAAAAAAAGCAAATGAGTAAAATAACCAAAATTAACAGCACCAAATAAATGAAAATTGTATTCATGGGCACACCGGAATTTGCCGTTGAAAGTCTGAAAAAATTACATCAAAGCACACACACAATTGCCGGAGTAGTAACCATGCCCGATAAACCGGCAGGGAGAGGTTGCAAAATTCAATACTCGCCCGTAAAACAATATGCTTTGGAGCATAAACTTCCACTACTCCAGCCTGAAAAACTGAAAGATGACAATTTTCTCTCGGAATTGAAAGCGTTAAATGCTGATATTCAGGTTGTAGTTGCTTTTCGCATGTTACCTGAAGCGGTTTGGAATATGCCTCCACAGGGAACATTCAATCTTCATGCTTCTCTCCTGCCACAATATCGCGGCGCTGCTCCAATAAATTGGGCAATAATTAACGGTGAAAAAGAGACGGGCGTTACCACTTTTTTTCTCACACACGAAATTGATACAGGAAAAATCATACTTCAGGAGAAAATTCAGATTTCGGAGAATGACAATGCAGGCGCGATACACGACCGTTTGATGAGTTTGGGTGCCGATATTGTACTTAAAACCACCGAATTAATTGCATCGGGCAACTCAAATGCAATTGCCCAGTCTGCATTTCTGACGAAGGAAACAATCTTAAAACCCGCTCCTAAAATCTATAAAGAAACCTGCAGAATAGATTTTACAAAAAACTCGAATGAGATATATAATTTTGTTAGAGGATTATCGCCTTATCCTGCAGCATGGACAGAATTATGTTTACCTGAAAAGAATGAATCACTATTTCTGAAGATTTTTGAAATTTCATCCGAAGTATCAATGCATAATTTGGCTCCCGGATTTTGCATTATTGAGGAAAACAAAATAATAAAAATTGCTTGCACAGATGGTTTTGTAATCTTAAAATCGGTACAGGCAGCCGGGAAAAAACGAATGAGCGCAGATGAATGGCTCAGAGGATTGAGATAGTCTAATAATTTGAAATCTTCAATTTAAAAAGAATAAATTTATAAGTATATGCTCTAAATTAGTTTCATTGTTGTCCGCCAAAAATCATTAGATTCTTCGCTTCGCTCTGAATGACAGCATTTTGTATTGAATTTTTTAATATAACTGGCTGATTGTCATCTCGAACGAAGTGAAAGATCGCATTTTTAGTCATTCATATTTTTATACCAGACAACAACGTATTTGATTTTATTGATACAGCGATAAACAGCAATAGTTCTTTTAAAAAAATATTATTGTGAACGCAAAGATGCAATGACTCAAAGGAAAACTTTTAAGTTTTCATCTTCGCGCCTATATTTAAGAATCAGGTTATTAACATGTTGTAAAAAATGCAAACTTTGATTTCTTCGCGTTGAGTATTAAAATTAATCCTTTTTAGAATTATAATAGTATCAATACATAACAGCTTGATTTAATACACATTGTGTTATTTTATAACGACCCATTTTAAAATGGAAAAGCAATTAAAGGGCTTTTTAAAGAATGAAAAAAGACAAAATAATTGATGCTTTCAATCCCGAAAAAAAGGAACTATACGCCAAATGG
>CAYQWD010000549.1:0-1893 GCA_964420955.1 uncultured Paludibacter sp.
GAAAATTTCATTATTTTTGGAAAAATTTGGAGTTTTTGCGCAAACTCCCGTTATGTGGCATTTAAAGACAGAGAAACTACGTGAATTACAAAGAGATACATACAACTGGAAAATTAAGTGATTATGTAAAATACTTCTGGCGATATGAACATTCAGGAGAAGATATTGAATACACAATTTTACCAGATGCGTGTTTTGATTTAGTAGTTGACTTTGAGAATAATGAATTAGAGAACATTTATCTAACGGGGATTAGGACTCAACCTATAAAATTAATAGTTACAAAAGGAGCTACCTTATTTGGGGTTCGTTTCAAAATCATATCAGCCAAATACCTAATGAATAGGGAAATAAAATCACTTTTAAATGGTATGACTATACTTCCAATGGATTTTTGGAATATACATCTGGCACAAAGTACAGAATTTGAACAATTTTCATCTGATTTGTCCGAGCGAATGATTGGTATCTTAAAAAAGCAACCAGTAATTGATAATCGAATAAATAAACTCTTTAATCTTATTTATAGCGAGCAATTTCAAAGTTTTAAAGAGCTTTCCGTAAAAACATGTTGGAGTAGTCAGCAAATAAATCGGTATTTTAACCAACACTTCGGTTTTCCTTTGAAAACCCTTTTAAATATTGTTCGATGCAATGCTTCTTATCCTGATATTGCAGAAGGAAAGCTTTATCCAGAAAAGGAATATACAGACCAGGCACATTTCACAAATGTTATTAAGAATTTTACCGATAGTTCACCAAGACAACTTTACAAGAATGAAAATGACCGATTTTTACAATTATCGGCTTTTAAAGTGCATTAATTTTGTAATTAAAAAGGTAAACATATGTATGAAAAATTAAAAAGTGTTACAATCGGAATCGGTGTTCAGAATTCGAAAGAAGCCCTGGAATGGTATCAAAACCTTCTTGGCGATATTGAAATCATTGAACCTATGCCTGGTTTGTTTGAATTAAAACTTACAGATACTCTATGGTTGCAGTTAGATGATACTGGCTATCTTGCAGTTGGAGGAGAATCAACAATAATTCGTTTTGAAACCGATGATATAGATGCTACATATGAAAAAGTTGTGAAAATTGCTTTCGATGTTGAACAAATATCATTGGTTGAAGGGCTTATTAAATATTTTGATTTTAAAGACAAATCTGGTAATAGATTATCATTTGTTCAGCTCTTATAAATTATTATGAAGAAATTATTTTTAGCATCGTCGTTTAAAGATGTAGCAAGTCTTTTGCCCAATTTTGCAAATGAACACATAAACGGTAAAACGGTAACGTTTATTCCGACAGCAAGCATTACTGAGTCAATAAAGTTTTATGTTGGTTCAGGCAAAAAAGCATTAGAAAAATTAGGGTTAACGGTTGACGAATTGGAATTGACCAAAGCAACAGCCGCTGAAATATCTGATAAGTTGCAGAAAAACGATTATATATACATCACAGGTGGCAATACATTTTTCTTACTTCAAGAGTTACGAAAAACGGGAGCAGACAAGATAATAATAGACCAAATCCAATCTGGAAAACTTTACATTGGCGAATCAGCGGGTTCAATGATAATGTCACCAAACATAGATTATGCTAAAGGTATGGATGAATGCAAAAAAGCACCTGAATTAGACTCTTTCTCTGCATTGAGTTTAGTAGATTTTTATCCATTACCACACTACACAAATTTTCCATTTAAGAATGCGGTAGAGAAAATATTAGCAAAATACGAATCTGAATTAAAACTATACCCAATAAGCAACTCCCAAGTAATTTTGGTGAATGGAGAGATTGTAACAGTTGAGAACAAAAAATAAAAACGCCACATAACATCGTGTATAAAACATTGGGGTTTAAGTGGTTAAATCAAGCGTTATG
>CAYQWD010000550.1:0-1882 GCA_964420955.1 uncultured Paludibacter sp.
TGAGCTGGTTGCCATATTTATCGGGTAGCGAATCGGAGAGCAGGGCAGGCATTCCCCTGAAAGTATCAGAGGTATCATTCTTTCCTTTTCGCAATTCGGGGAAGCTATAAATGCGTGCTCCATTGCTTATTGGCATTTTCAAAGGTGCCAAGTCCCAGCCTTTGGATATGAAATTACGCTCATATTCAAAAAAAGCAAGTTGCTGTGTTTCATCCCAACGAACTACTCCCACAGTTTCGCCCCAAATTTTCACGGTTGCATAATCTACCATCCTATATCATCTTTTGATGTGTCTGGTTTATTGTTGTTTCTGGCTCTTTGTCGTTTGTTTTTTTGCATTTTTGCGTACTGTATCGGGCTTATCTCTTCTATTGTTTTGAAATTATCAAGCACATAAAGCACATCCAATGCACGTAGCAGTTGTATTAGTGTGGAAAGTGTAACACTGCCACCATTCTCTATCTGACTGACAGTATAGGGATTTAAGCCGGCATCTTTGGCTAACTGACTTTGCGTTCTATTCGTCTGCAAGCGTTTTTGCTTTACAAACTGCCCTATTGCCTCTACTATATTTGCATCGGTCATCGAAACCCAGTCTGTATTGGTTTTTTCCATAATAAACGAATAATTTTAAGCTTTACATTGGTTTTTGCCAACAAAGATAATGTATTTTTGAAATAAAAACAAAATATATTGGTAAAAACCAATAATAATAGCATAAAATAAGCTTAATATTGGTTTATGCCAATATTATACTTCTATCGCATTATATTCCTCCTCACTTATCTTGCTCTCTATGTCAGGGTCTATCACTTTTACTTCTTCGTAAGTTAGGTCGTAAAGGCGGTAAACAAGATTGTCGATTTGTTGTTCAACTTCATTAATATTAGTCTCTTTTCCTTGATTAGCTTCAGATAATATTTTATCTACAAAATCAGAAATTAATTCTGGCTTTGTAGATATTTTAATTGGTAATTGTTGAATCGTAGCATGTTTTAATGTATAAGCTCCACCAGCTGTAATAACTCCAATAAATTTAAAGTAATACTTCAATAAGTTGGAGTTTAACAATCCTAATAGGTATTTTATTGGTACGCTTTTAGAGGTTAACATGTATCCATTGCTTGGCAGAAAGTGCTTTTCATTATCATATGCAAATGCCCATTTATCAGCAGTTAATCCCCAAATTATTTTTTCAGGCTTCTCAAACTCAGAATAGTATTTACATGCTCTCAAATTCCACCAGTTTCTTCCTTGGTCATCTCGCTTTACAAGTTCGTTTTTAAATTGATTTAAATAATCAAATATTATTGGATATTTTAATTCAACATTTATATCAAATCCTGTTTGTAATAGAGAATCTAGATTGTCATTATAAGTCCATTTTTTAATATTTCTACCCTGTAAAAGAGGTTTTATAATTTGTTCATTATTTTTGTCCGCTTCAATTAATGCTTTTTTCTTTTCTTCATCAATTAAAAAAGCAGGATTATAACCAGTTGTAACTCCACGACAAACAGTGATACCATCTAAATCGCAAATTTTTAAACTTTTTCGCTCTATCTTTTTCTTTAATATTAACTCTTTGTTGTCAGAGAATGACCATTCACTTTCATCTAATAACTTTTGTTCATAATTCCCAAATTCTGATTGATTTTCAACAAAACGTATTCTAAATTCTTTATTTTTGAGTTTGTAAAATTTTTGATAAGTGAAATGTTCTTTTTTGACTATTGATTTTTTAACACCCAACACTACACTAGAAACAAGTACATTTTCAAAAACTTCAACTTGTTCGAAATCTATTATTCTTTCAATTTGATTTTTGGTTATTAGATTACGAACAGGTTTACCATAACCTGTATTAAAAAACTTATTTGTA
>CAYQWD010000551.1:0-1879 GCA_964420955.1 uncultured Paludibacter sp.
GTACCATCGCCTGTTGCGTAAATCCCGTTAACGGTTGTGCGGGTATTGCCGCCTAAACTGATAATGTTGTTTGTGTAAGTACTATTATTCCTGTGATGAAAAATACCATGAAATAAAGTTGCAGTGGTTGAGGAGTGTACATTAAAACTGTGTATAAAATTATTTGATACGTTTGAAGTGGCTTGTGAAACGGTACGCCCATCGACAATTCCAACAATTGAACCTGCATAAGCCGGATTGTTATTGGTTATTGTATTCGTTTTAGTGTTTGACCATACAATAATACCATAAAGCGATGCGTTTTCCAAATTATTTGCAGTAAGGTTAAAAATAGTATTCCGGTCAATGATGTTATTGCCATTTATAGATACTATGCCCCGCATATACGCACCATTGTTTACAGTAGTGTTAGTAGTATGATTGGTGAGATTTGCAATAGTATTCCCTGAAATTGTATTCGTGCCAGAACCTTCAGAGTAGATCCCGCGTACCGACTGCGATGAAGAGGTTGATAGTCCGGTAGATTGAATACTGTTAGTAGTAGTAGCACTTCCGATAAAATTATTGCTAATATTGATATCGCCGCCTGTCGGTCTTTTGTTGATAACAAATATGTTGGTTGCATTTGTGTTATTTAAACTCGATGCCGTAATTGA
This sequence comes from uncultured Paludibacter sp., assembly GCA_964420955.1. Taxonomy (GTDB): domain Bacteria; phylum Bacteroidota; class Bacteroidia; order Bacteroidales; family Paludibacteraceae; genus Paludibacter. Next base: position 657 of record CAYQWD010000551.1, read on the forward strand.
ACCGATAATGTTATTTTGGCAAACCACCGTACCTTCACTTGCAATTTCTATACCGTTAAAACTCATATCATCACTACTCGATACTGTAATCGATCCATTTCCGGTGTTCGATCCGATAATATTTCCCTGCAATGTACCTACATTTACATTGCCGCCGTCAATTTTTATGGCTGTCCATGATGCATTTGTCGTATTGCTCCAGTTTATGTTTCTTATAGTGTTGTTCTGAATTGATGAAGCAGTTCCTGTACCTGCATTTAAGTATATGGCATTATAAAAACTGCTTGGGGTATTGGTTTTTGTCATTGGCGCACCGCCGCAATTTGGTTGTGAACCTCCTATATTGTTACCGGTGATGCTGTAATTATTACCACCGTTTATGTTTATTGCGCCGTATGAATAGAGTTTTTCCGTTGAATTGAAAGCGGCTTGCTCATAAAAATTATTATCGGAAATAATCCAGTCGGTATTGTTTGAATGTAAATTTATTCCGAATGTTGGATTTGTTTGCTTGAGAATATCGAATATATTGTTGTTGCTAATTATATTCCCTCTGTTTGGATTTGCGCTCGATGTTCCAACAGAGCTAATCGCATTTGCTGGTCGTGAAGTGTTATTAACTCCGGTAATATTGTTGTTTAAAATCGAATTGAAATTATTTCCTGTTGTGTTTGATGACGCGAAATACAACACCCCAAAGTATAAATTTGAAGTAGCGCCTCTTAAAGTGCAATACTGAATTGTATTCGAAGATGCACCATTTATAAAATGTATAGTTGTTAAGAATTGAAATCCTAAATTTAGTGTGTTGACAACTGTTAAATCTTTTGTGTTGCCTGTGGCATTCACCCGTCCATCAAGCGTAACATTATCGGCGCCATTCAGTTCGATAAGCGGTCCATCAATATTACCCGAAATGGTTAGCCCCGATGCCGCAGGAAAAATAATTACAGAAGAGTAGTTGGCGCTGCCGCTACCGCTGGCATTTAATACAGCTGAAGCGGTTTCGGTTACACTTGTAGTTATCCTTAATTCAATGTTGCCGGTAAGAGTTCCGGCATTAATGGCATCGAAGGCGGCTTTCAGGGTGGTGTAATTTCCTCCTGCACCTACCGTTCTTACAGTTTGAGCGCTTGTGAAGCAGGTTATTGCAAACAGTAAAACTACCGATGCAAACAAAGTTCTTGTCCAAAATTTTGTTTTTTTCATAATTAAAAGAGTGT
>CAYQWD010000552.1:0-1872 GCA_964420955.1 uncultured Paludibacter sp.
AATTATAGTTCCGTCAAATTAATATTAAAACAAATTAATTATACATTTAAAAAATTCAAATCATGAAAAAACTATTACTCACAACATTTCTATGTGTTTTGATTTTCGGAAGTGCATCGGGGCAAATCAGGTGGCAAACCAATACTACGATTGGGCAAGAACTAAGAGCTGTTAATACTGCCGATAAAGACACTTTCATATTAGATTTTAAAAATACAGTATCTTATGGTACAGTTTCAACATGGTGGAAAGCCAAAGCTGCCGCAAATCTGGGAAAAGATTCAGTAGTTAGAAGAACACTACAAACACAAAGAGGAATCCAGTGTAAAGGTTTTCTAAACAATACTACAACGAGTGCGTACGAAAATGGATCATTTAGAAGCAATAATGCCGGCACTAATGGAAATCCAGGACGCGTTGCCAATATTGATTCGCTCAAAAAATATTTAATTAGTTCTATTAAGCCTGGTACAATAAATGGTAACATAAACGACTCTTTAACCCGTCCTGCAGCTTGTTTATTCAATGTAGGCACCGATGAAATTGCTTTTGGAATGTGGCCTGGGAAAGTGAAAGTTATTTCCGTTTCGATTACACAAGCAAAGCTTGCCCCGATGATATTAAGTTTGAGATAAACACATACGATGCAGGAACGACAGGCAAAACAGCAACTTATCAGTTAATGGTATATAGATCTGCAACATTTACAGTTGCTAACCAAATAGGAATTACTAAAGATGTATATACTACCGGACAAGGATTGAAAACTGTTTATGTAGCTCAGGAAGTTGGTGTTGCACCTGCCGAATTTTCAAATAAACAATTGTATATTGTTATCAGAACAATAGGTACTTCAAATGCATCAGGTGATTTTGATGGACTACCCAATCCGGTTGACGCGAATAATATACCAACCGCTTATGATCCTACTATTGTTTTTGATAATTTTTGGATGACTTATTCTTCTTCTTCATGGACTTCGCCAGCGGGAGTTGTTGCAAACGCAGTATTTAATCACAACAATGGATTGCCTGTTCTAACAACAAGTGGAGACTTTTCAGGAGGTTCGCCTGTAACTGTTCCAGGAGGATCTAACCAACCCGTTAAAATATACTTCAGCAGCAAGGACCGTATTGGTACAATTGCCATTACAGAAGCCAATGATGGTGGAGTTCATGCTGCAGGATTTAGTTTTGCCGAAACCGGAGCAATAAAGAAAAAAGATGGCTCAGGTAATTATACGATTGACGTAGCATATACGAGAGCAATTGACATAAACGATAAATATTCTTTAACTGTTCCGGCACCAACAGCAGGTTCGGTGGATGAAGATTTGGAGTTAACGCTACTTGGTAATGTGAATGTGGGACAAACAAGAGCCATTCGTCTTGAATTAAACAATGGTATCCGTTTCTGGTACAATGTTTCGGTTACTGCCGATACGTGGACTGCAAACAATTTACTTGAAGTTGAAAAACCTGCAATTTGGTCTGTTAAAAACAATATTTTTGTTTCAAACTCCAAAAATGATATACAGATTTTTAACGTAGCCGGTCAGAAAGTTAAAATGGCTACTGCACTCGAAGCAGAAAAAGGAATTTCTGTAAATCAGGGTATTTACATTGTAAAAAGTGGCTCATTCGTTCAGAAAGTTTTGATTGATTAAAAATTCTGACCAAAAATTTAAAATGCTTCGGTTTAAAATCGGAGCATTTTTTATTAAGCTACAGAATTACCTGAATTGTTCAGTTTGCTGATAGCATTAAATTAGGGTCTGCTGAAAAACCACTATGTCATACATTAATAGGTCATTGTCATAATTTGTTTGTATTTTTGTGCAAGGAATTTTGCAAATTTCTTCCAAAAACAATG
>CAYQWD010000553.1:0-1865 GCA_964420955.1 uncultured Paludibacter sp.
ATCGATACATATTTTTATTTTTAATACTCAAAAAGTAATTAATTGTAACATGTAATAATAAATTTGAGTATAGCTTAAGAAAAATATAATAAATTGATTTGTGCAGGTAATTGTTCATAAATAGTTTATACTAATTGAAATATGTTATGTGAATTTACCGGATAACACAATAGGTGTTTAAAACCTGTTAGGTGTCCTGACATAGTATAAACTAATTTGGAGCACATACTTAATTAAATATTATCATATTTTATGATTGTTCTTCCAGTTAGCTTTCCTTCAAGAATGTTTAGGAGTTTTTCTGGAGTTTGTTCAAGTTTTATTTCGGTACACATAAGTTCCAAAAAATCAGGTTTTAAGTTGTTTGAAATTTTATCCCAAAGTCCTGAACGTAGTGCTGCCGGATAATTTTGTGCCGAAATTCCAATTAATGTAATTCCCCTGAGAATAAAAGGAAAAACAGAAAGATTCAATTGTACAGACGAAACACTGCCACAAGTAGTTACTGCTCCGAGTGGTTTTAATGATCGTATTATAAGTTCCAGAAATGTACCTCCAACCGTATCGATAGCTCCTGCATAAATGCCTGGCAATACCGGCTTGTTATCTACATTCTGAAACGCACTGGTACTTATTATTTCGGTTGCACCCATTTTCTGTAAAAATTTATATTCGTGTTCCTTGCCCGAAACAGCTAATACATAATATCCCAATTTTGAGAGCATCGAAATTGCCATCGACCCAACTCCTCCGGTTGCTCCGGTAACAACTATTTTTCCGTCAGAAGGTTTAATAAGTTCGCTAAGTTTTGTAACTGAAATAGCAGCTGTAAATCCGGCCGTACCAATTATCATTGACTCCTTCAGACTTAAATGGTCGGGTAATGGTACAACCCATTCAGCAGGAACTTGTATGTATTCTCCAAATCCTCCGGGTGTATTTATGCCAAGGTCGAATCCTGTAACAATTACTTTATCGCCCTTGTTATAGAGTTCTGAATCGGATTGTTCTACTGTACCTGCAGCATCAATTCCAGGTGTGTGCGGATATATTCTTGTAATACCTTTAGTGCCTGAAGCTGAAAGTGCATCTTTGTAATTTATTGATGAATAGTGTACTCTTACCAGCACTTCACCTTTAGGAAGATTTTCTGTATTAAGAGTCTGCACCTGTGTTTGATAGCCGGAAATCGTTTTTTCTGTTACAAGCGCTTTATAAAATTTTTCAGCCATTATATTATTTTTGTATATAAATAAAAAACGCTGAAGTACAGTACCTCAACGATTTTATATTATAAATTATCACTGGGATTCCGGAAAGTTATTATTCAGCTTTTACTTCGATATTGTCGCGCATTGAGCATGTGCCGTTAAAAACTGCATTGGGTTCAACAACGAGTATTTTGGTTTTAACATCTCCTGTTAAATTTGAAGAACTTCTAAGCGAAAGCGTGTCAGAAACAGTAATATCGCCTACAACTGTGCCTATGATTTCAGCATTCAAGCATTGTATTGAGCCTTTCAATTGTCCATTTGCGCCGATTATCAACTTTCCTTTACAAATGATGTCACCTTCCACTATTCCATCGATACGAAAATCGCTGTCGGCAATAATTTTACCGATAATTTTACTGCCGTTAGTCAGGGCATTGTAATTTGTTCCATTGCCCGTTATTGTTTCTTTTGCCATTGTTATTGTATCAATTTATTTTTAGTGTTCAAATTTAGTAGTTATTTATCAGATAATAAAAAAAAAATACAAAAAAATTAATTTGTTTGATGAATTTCCTGTTAATCATTGGTTTTAATTGCTTTCAAAACTTTGAAAATACTTAGTCGAGCCTTAAAAAGCCCATTTACGATTAT
>CAYQWD010000554.1:0-1825 GCA_964420955.1 uncultured Paludibacter sp.
AAAATCTCAAAAAATTTCTTCCTTTTATTCTTGCACAGGACTATCCTGTTTTTGAAGTTATAGTGGTTAACGATGGCTCTACCAACGAAACGGATATCATTCTGCGTGATATGAAATTGGAGTATCCGCATTTGCGAACCACTTTTGTGCCTGCCGGAGCTACAAATTTAAGCACTAAAAAACTTGCACTCACGCTTGGAGTGAAAGCTGCACAACACGATATTCTGCTGTTTACCGATGCCGATTGTATGCCCGAAGATAAATACTGGATTGCGCGTATGGCACGAAATTTCACGCCTGGAATTGAATTTGTGTTGGGCTACGGTGCATATCTGCATCAAAAATCATTTGTAAATAAACTCATTACTTACGATACGCTGTTTGTGGCTTTGCAATATCTTGGATATGCAAAAACAGGCAAGCCTTACATGGGTGTGGGTCGAAATATGGCTTTTCGCAAAGAAGTGTTTTTCAGGCACAAAGGATATACATCGAACTTGCATTTACGCTCCGGCGACGATGATTTGATGGTAAACCAGGCTGCCAACAAACACAATACGCGCATCGAAATTGCACCCGACAGCATTACATGGTCTGAACCGAAAAAGAATTTCAGACTTTGGTATTATCAAAAAGAACGGCATTTGTCAGTTTCCACGCACTATAGTTTTATAAGTCGATTCAGATTAATGCTTGAACCTTTGTCGCGCGGATTGTTTTATGCAATGTTGCTTGTGATTCCTTTTGTTGGAAATTTAATTACAATAATAGCGGCTTTATTCCTGTTTATATTTCGTTACGTAACACAAATTCTTGTTGTAAATCGTTCAGCCAGGCATTTTAACGAACGAAGATATTATCTGAATCTATTGCTTTTTGATATCATTTTACCACTTATCAGTCTTAATTTGCTGCTTTTCGGCCGAATGGGAAAAAAATCGAAAAACATTCGCTGGAAATAAATTTTTAGTAGGTAGTTGGTAGTAGGTAGTTGGTAGTAGGTAGTCAAACCGCTTCAAGTGGCTGAGCGCTTTTTTCGGATGCCGAACGACCGCTATTTGCGGTCTTTCGGATAAATCTTTTATAAGTTGGTAGTATAAAGAAAATTTATTCCATGCATAAAATATTTCTGGGTCTTGGCACAAATTTGGGTAATCGCGAGGAAAACCTGAATAATGCAATTATGTTGATTTCGGAAAATGTGGGTGATGTTTTGACTGTTTCCTCATTTTACAAATCAGAACCTCAAGGTTTTGTGTCTGATAATTATTTTCTGAATGCTGTGTTAATACTTGTTTCGCCGCTCAATCCTGTCAATGTTTTGAAGGAAACACAGAAAATTGAAAAACTGATGGGACGCAAAACAAAATCCCGAAAAGGTTACACCGACAGAATTATTGATATCGATATACTTTTTTACGATGATTTAATTCTTAATTCGCCTACCCTTAAAATTCCTCATCCGCATATTGCCGAAAGAGAATTTGTGCTTATCCCACTTGCCGAAATTGCACCTGAGTTTGTTCAGGAGAAACTCGGAATAATCCTAAGTGAATCTTCGAAAGTTGAAAAATAAAGTAATTTTTCAAATGAACTATTCTGTTTGGCGACATAAATCGTTATTTTTTCACAATAGTTTTTTAAAATCAAAGTACAATTTCCCTGAAAACATGTTTAATAACATAAATAATTTTTACAATAACAAATTGTTTTGTTAAAATAAATAAAATATATTTGTAGAGTGTGGTACAAAGTATAATAAATGTTTACTGGTTTGACCCCCTATTCTTTGGACAGTTTTAACTAAATAGTTTGAGAAAAAAAT
>CAYQWD010000555.1:0-1820 GCA_964420955.1 uncultured Paludibacter sp.
GATTGATTTTACTACATTTTTTATTTAAGGCCATTTTAAACATGGTTTTATTTTATTTATCTTCTGCGACAATATACTAACGTTGGTTATTATGATAGTTACTTTGCTTGGGTTGTTTTAAAAGATAAATTGTATTGAAATTAAGAGATTTACTTATGATTGTGATATAGTCTAAAGAGTATACCTAATGTAGGGTCTTCTTTTACCATCATTTTCATGCTTTGCCTGTGTGCATTGGCGTTGTATTCAAACTCTGCTTTGTACATGGAATCAAAAATAATAAATTTTTTGGTTTAAGCATTTAGTTCGTCAATTGCTGTCAAAAAATATTATAAAAATGGGGCTTTGCCCCAAACCCCATTCACTTTTTTTGCTTGATCAAAAAAAGTAAACAAAAAAAATCAAGGCTGTAAATAAAAAACTTGAAAATCTAATCCTCCTCCCTCCACAGAAAAAAAGAACTTGCTGCCATAGCCTTTTCCAAGCAACGCTTCAAACAGCTTTTTTTCTTCTTCCTCTACGGCAGGATTGATTTTACTACATTTTTTATTAAATCCGAATTAATCATAAGAAATTTTTCTAATGATTTCATGAGGGTAACCCCGATTTAGTGATTGTTTCAATTCCAAATCTTTGGAATTGATTAATCAATTTGTTTCCAATTTATTGGATTTACAATGATTAATGCCGATACTTCATGAAAATAGTTCAATGAGGTGTAAGACGAAGTTGAACTATATTGAATGTGTAATCGGTATTACAAGAACTTTATCGATTACGCATTTTCTAATGCGTAATTTGGGTTTAAGGTCACTTTATTCACGGATTAATTTTATTTCTCTTCTGCGACAATATACTAACGTTAATTAGTATGATAGTTACTTTGCTTGCATTGTTTTCAAAGATATGTATTGCTTTAGAGTTGAGAGATTTGTTGTTGTTTGTGGCATAGTCTAAAAACTATGCCTAACGGGGATTACACAAAAATCTGATACCATTGTTATTATTTTATTTCTAAACATTTCGAAATTTGATCTGCTATTTCAGGAATTTTGTTCTTTACAACATCCCAAACTATTGTGTAATTCACTCCCATATAATCGTGAATCAATCTATCTCTCATACCGGCCATACTTTTCCATTGAATAGTATTCCATTGAATTTTTATATCTGCAGGAATCTTTTTTGTTGCCTCACCAATAATTTCAAGACTTCTAACAAAGGCTCTTTTTAAAATTTCATCTTTCATGAAACTTTCTTCAGATAGCCCTTTACTTGCCGTTAGAACAAATAGGCATTCATCATAGATATGCCTTAAGTATTCTATCGGCTCTTTAGACATATTGTACTTCTTTTAAAATGAATGGACCAATGTATGGACTTAAGCCATTCATTGTTACAATCTCAACTTTTTCGTTTTTGAACATTTTTTCAAAAAAATCATAGACAGCCATTAGGTTATCGAAGTTTTCTTTTTCAGGTTCAAAATCAATTAGCAAATCTATATCACTATTTTCACACTGTTCATTTCTTCCATAAGAACCAAACAACCCAACATTTCGAATGCCGAATTTCTTCAATCTGTTTTTATTAGACTTTAGTTTGTTTAATATGTTTTCCCTAGTTGTCATTAGAAACCTTCTTCAAAGTTACAAAAGTATGTATTTTATATTTTTTTGTTTTAAAAATTAGTGGTAACTCGTAAATATACAAAAGGTTAGCAAATTATCTCCTTCAAATTATCACCCTTTCGACTTCGCTCAGGGCATCGCTTTCCACCCTTTCGACTTCGCTCAGGGCATAGCTTTCCACCTTTTCGA
>CAYQWD010000556.1:0-1145 GCA_964420955.1 uncultured Paludibacter sp.
TTTTTTCGTGAATTGGGGAATTGGTGGAAAAATGGAAAATGGAAAATTGTAAATTTAAAAAATATGATACAAAATCCTTTAAATATCCGTACAGGTTTTGGTTACGATGTACATGCTTTTGCCGAAAACCGTGAACTCTGGCTTGGCGGTATAAAAATTGAGCACTTTAAAGGCTTACTCGGACACTCCGATGCCGATGTTTTAATTCATGCAATTTGTGATGCATTGCTTGGTGCCGCTAACTTGAGAGATATAGGTTATCATTTCCCGGATACTGCCGCTGAATTTAAAAATATCGACAGTAAAATTTTGCTTAAAAACACTATGCTCTTACTTCGCGAAAAGGGTTTTGAATTAGTAAATGCAGATTGTACTGTTTGTGCCGAAGCTCCAAAAATCAATTCTTTAATTCCCGAAATGCAAAATTGCCTTTCCAAAGTTATGAATGTAAATTTTGATTCAATTTCAATAAAAGCTACAACTTCAGAAAAAATGGGGTTCGTTGGAAGACATGAAGGAATAGCTGCATTCGCCTCAGTCCTGATATACAAGAAGTGATATTAGAACTTTAAAAAACAAATCGATAGAATCTTCCTATTATCAAATACACAAATTCTATATAATTAAATGTAATGTTTTCAATTTTATAATCATATCTTTGCAAAGAAATAAATGAAAATATTAACAACTAAAAAATATAGAATATGTCAGTATTAGTAGGAAAACCAGCGCCGGTATTTAACACCAAAGCAGTGATTAATGGTGGAGAAATTGTAGAAAATTTCTCTTTGAAGCAATATGTAGGAGAAAAATATGTTGTATTTTTCTTTTACCCTGCCGATTTTACATTTGTTTGTCCCACCGAATTAATAGCATTCCAGGATAAAGCATCGGAATTCGAATCGCGCAATACAGTAATAGTAGGCGCTTCGACTGACTCGGAATTTTCGCATTGGAAATGGTTGCAAACACCGCAAAATCAGGGCGGAATTCAGGGAGTAAAATATCCCTTGGTAGTGGATCAAACGCTTAAAATTTCGCAGGCTTACGATGTGCTTGCCGGAGAAGAAGTATACGATGATGAAGGAAACGAGCAGTTTGTTGGCGATGCAAAAGCATATAGAGGTTTGTTTCTGATTGATAAA
>CAYQWD010000556.1:1215-1813 GCA_964420955.1 uncultured Paludibacter sp.
ACAGTTTACCGAAGAATATGGTGAGGTTTGTCCGGCTAACTGGAAAAAAGGCGACAAAGCTCTCAAAGCGACACAGGAAGGTATTGCAAGTTACCTGTCAGATAAATAAAACACTTCTGAATATTGGAATTTTAGCCACGACATTAATTGTTGTGGCTTTTTTTGGGCATTTTCTAATTCATTTATTCAATAATGTTAAAAATAAAAATGTATATTTGTAAAACCAATAGACAATTCACCTTTATGAAAATACTCAAGAAAATACTTTTTATCTTTTTGTTATATTCAATGCATTGCTTTTCGCAAAAAGCTGATTGGTCAGTAGATTATTCATATTTTTTTGACAATACAGAATTTGCAGGATCAAGTTATACTGTTTCTCAAACTATGACAGGAATGCATTTTTTGCCATCATTGAATATTTCTTTCGACAAAAATTTTAAAATATGCGGTGGCGCCGATTTATTGTTGTTATCAGGCGCTACACCTAAACTACACGAGTTATTTCCTGTTATCTACTTTCACTATAAAAAAAACAATTCTATGTTTTATGCCGGCGCTTTCCCCCGTTTAAAAACAATTTCGTATTATTCCGACT
>CAYQWD010000557.1:0-1802 GCA_964420955.1 uncultured Paludibacter sp.
ATGCTGAAGTTATATCAAATCCATCAAAATATTACGACCGTCTGATAGAAATAAACCTGAGTGAACTCGAACCCCATATAAACGGCCCATATACACCCGATGCGGCATATACGCTTACTGAATTTGCACAAGTTGTAAAAGAAAAAGGTTATCCGCAGAAAATGGAAGTCGGATTGATAGGTTCATGCACAAACTCATCCTACGAGGATCTTACCCGCGCTGCATCAATTGTTAAAAAAGCAAATGAAGCCGGACTTAAAGTTAAGGCTCAATTTATCATTAATCCAGGTTCGGAACAAGTGCGCTTTACAGCTGAACGCGATGGCGTACTTGCAGAATTTGAATCGGTTGGCGCTATAATTATGGCTAATGCCTGTGGTCCCTGTATAGGGCAATGGAAGCGCGATTTAGATGTGATTGATAGGCCGAATTCTATAATTACGTCTTTCAACCGTAACTTTGCAAAGCGAGCCGATGGTAATCCCAATACGCATATTTTTATAGGTTCTCCTGAAATAGTATCAGCGCTTACCATAGCTGGTGACTTGACTTTCAATCCGCTAAAAGACACTTTGACCAATGAAAAAGGTGAACAGGTAAAATTATCGGAACCCACAGGTTATGAATTGCCCATAAAAGGTTTTGATAAAGAAGATGCTGGTTACCTTGCACCCCAAGCAGATGGAAGTAATATTGAAGTTATTATCGATCCTGAATCAAAACGCTTGCAAAAACTTGCACCATTTGAACCATGGGATGGAAAAGATATGAACGAACTTCCTTTATTGATAAAAGCTAAAGGTAAATGTACAACCGACCATATTTCAATGGCTGGACCGTGGTTGCGTTTCCGCGGACATCTCGATAATATTTCAGATAATATGCTTATAGGAGCTGTTAACACATTCAATGAAAAAACAAATTCTGTACTTGATCCAGAAACAGGTAAATATTGCGCTGTTCCTGCATTGGCTCGAAAATTTAAAGCTCAGGGTTGTGGCTCAATAGTGATTGCTGAAGAAAACTATGGCGAAGGGTCGAGTCGTGAACATGCTGCTATGGAACCTCGACATTTAAATGTAAAAGCCATACTGGTAAAATCCTTTGCCCGAATTCACGAAACCAATCTGAAGAAGCAAGGTGTACTTGCACTAACATTTGCTGATAAAATCAATTATGATAAAGTGCGCGAAGACGACAAAATAAGTATACTCGGACTTGATGAATTTGCACCCGGAAAAAATCTGACAGTCAAGCTCAATCATTCAGATGGAACAAGTGAGGTTTTTGAAGCAGTTCATACTTATAACTATGTGCAAATAGAATGGTTCAGGGCTGGCAGTGCATTAAACTCCATGAAATAAAAAAGGATAATGTAACATAATGAATGTATTATTAACAATTAAAAAGGACTTTTTTTGAATGAAAAACAAGTATTTAATTTATAAACTATCCGAGTCAATTAAACGCACCAGTAAAATTGACAAGGAACTTTTTACTACATTTGGAGTAAAACGCGGTTTGCGTAACGAAGATCACACTGGAGTACTTGCAGGCTTAACTCGTGTAGGCGATGTGGTAGGCTATGACAAAAAAGAAGATGGTAAAGTTGTAGCAATTCCGGGAAAACTTTTTTATCGCGGAATTGATGTAGAAGAATTGGTTCATGGAATACAGTCTGATAATAGGTTAGGTTTTGAAGAAACTGCTTATTTGCTGCTTTCCGGGGGGCTTCCCGATGCCGAAGATCTCGAAACTTTCCGAAAATTATTGGCTCAAACTATGCCTCTCGATCATCGTAC
>CAYQWD010000558.1:0-1796 GCA_964420955.1 uncultured Paludibacter sp.
AGTATAACTTGCTCAAATTATAGCTGTGATGAATAAAAAACTTAAAGCTCCAAGTCTCCCCTTAGAGACTGTGTCACAATTAACAACTTTTTTAAAAAAGATTAATATGATATAATAAGGTATAAATTTTTAAGGAGTTGTTTTTATGGCACTAAAAGTTGGAAATAGACTTCAAATATCTTTAATACCAAAATCAATTGAAGAGTATGTTAGTGAAATTGACCCAGTAAGAGTTTATGATGCTTTTGTAAATAGTTTAGATTTGAAAGAATTAGGAATTATCGTTGACACCAATAAAGTTGGGACACCCCAATATGACCCTAGAACAATGCTTAAACTTTTAGTTTATGCATATTCTTACGGAGTAAGAAGTTCGAGAATGATTGAAAGAGCTTGTCATCATAATATTTCATTTATGTGGATTACTGGTGGATTAAAACCTGACCATAAAACAATTTCTAGATTTAGAAAAGAAAATATTGGTGCCATAACAAAATCTTTAAAATCTTGTGTAAGGGTGTGTATAGACCTTAACTTAATTGAAGGAAATATTCTTTTTGTTGATGGAACAAAAGTTAGAGCAAATGCAGGAATAGGAAATCATAAAGATAAAATAACATTGGAGAAAAGATTAAAGTATATTGATGAAGCAATTGAAATTCTTTTAAAAGACATTGAAATTTTAGATGAATCAGAAGAAAATCAAAATTCTTATGTAGAAATGTCAAAAGAATTATCTGAAAGCAAGAAATTAAAAGAAAAAGTAGAGCAAGCTTTAAAAAATATTAAGGAATCAGGTGCGACAAGCATAAATACAACAGATAAAGATGCTGTAAAAGTTAAAGGTAGACAAGGTATTCATGCAGGAATGAACCATCAAGTAGTTACAGATGAGAAACATGGGTTAATAGTTAGCTCAGATGTTGTTAAAGAATCAAATGATTTAAAACAACTGTCAAAACAGATAGATAAAGCTAATGAAATTCTTAATAAACCATGTGAAATAGCTGTGGGCGATGCAGGGTACTCATCAGCGGTAGAATGTGAAAAATTAGTTCAAAAAGGTATAGAAGTAATAGTCCCATCGCAAAAACAGGCTTCACATAAAAAAGAAGAAGAAAAAGTAGATAATCCCTTTGATAAAAGCAAATTTAAATATGATAAAAAAAATGATTACTATATTTGTCCCGAAGGAAAAATTTTAAAAAATAATGGAAGAGATTTAAAGAAAAAAAGGACAGATTATAGGAATAAAAAAGACTGTTTACTTTGCAAATATTATGGTTTATGTACAACAAGTAAAACAGGAAGAAGCATTAAAAGGAGAGAATCTGAAGAAATAGCAGAAACTGTAGAAAAAAACTTTGATACAGAAAGAGCTCAAAAAATTTATGACCGTAGAAAAGAGGTTGCAGAAATACCTTTTGGATATATGAAAAGATTTTTAAACGGTGGATATTTTTTATTAAGAGGACTAGAAAATGTAAAAGCCGAAGCCTCTTTGTTTTGCACATGCTTTAACTTAAAAAGACTGATAAAATTATTGGGAGGAGTCCGTCCAATGATAGAAAATCTAAAAGCAATGGGATAAGAAGTTAAGGAAACACCCTAATAAAGACTAATAAACATTTAATAAAAGAAGATAGGCTATAAAAAATATAATTTTAAAGCCTATCTAGATATTTTAACCTGTTATAAAAGAAAATCTGACACAGTCTGATTACAGTGGGGGCATTAAATGTTATTGCCATATGGAATGATTTTCTTCTACCTCAACTAATGATAAATCAAAAAGG
>CAYQWD010000559.1:0-1788 GCA_964420955.1 uncultured Paludibacter sp.
AACTTAATATTTGTTTCATTTTATCAAGCCGCTTGTTTGCATCTTGTTTTTCCTTGAGCGAACTCGAAACAAAAGCAAGTGCAAGCGCTACGATAACAACCATCACAGTGGCGTATATCAAAGTATAGCTGTTTTTATTTGTATTCATCGTCATAGTACATTTATTTTGTTATGGCTCTTTTCAATCGACGTTTTATGTTTGCTTCTACCACATAAAAATCGATTAGCGGAGCAAAAATGTTCATTAGTAAAATGGCAAGCATCATTCCTTCAGGATAACCGGGATTTAATACACGAATTACAATTGCCATGAAACCAATCAGAAAACCGTAAATCCATTTACCTGTCTCGGTGCGGGCTGAAGTTACGGGGTCGGTAGCCATGAAAACAGCGCCAAAAGCAAATCCGCCGAAAACCAGGTGATTATACCATGGGAAATTTGCTGCAGCTGTATCAGGTCCTATCATATTGAAAATCCACGCCATAAGAGCTCCGCCGGCAAACGTTGAGAACATGGTTTTCCAGCTTGCCACCCGAGTAACTAAAAGCAATAATGCACCAAGTAAAATTGCTATTACTGAGGTTTCACCTATTGATCCTGGAATCAATCCTGTTAAACCATCGATAAAACCGAGTTCCTGTCCGACGATTCCTTTGAGAGCAACATCGGAAGTTGGAGAAACAGCAACTTGTCCGAGAACGGAAGCTCCTGAATATCCATCAACAACATTGCCGGCTCCCAGCCCGAATGTGGAAGCCGTACGTACCCAAACTGTATCGCCCGACATAAAAGTTGGATAGGCAAAAAACAGAAAAGCTCGGGTAACAAGTGCAACGTTAAAGATATTCATACCGGTTCCGCCAAAAACTTCTTTGGCAAAAATTACTGCAAAAGCAGTAGCCACGGCGATCATCCAAAGTGGCGTGTCAACAGGTACAATAAGCGGAATTAAAATTCCTGTAACAAGAAATCCTTCCTGAATTTCGTGTCCTTTTATTTGAGCAACTATAAATTCTATTCCAAGTCCCACAACATAGGAAACTATTATGATAGGTAATACTGCGAGCAGTCCGTAGAAAAACGTTTCCCAAAAACCAACTTCCTGACCAATTGCCAAGTAATGTTGATATCCTACATTGTACATCCCAAAAAGTAGTGCTGGAATCAGCGCCATTACTACCATTATCATAGTGCGTTTTGAATCAACGGCATCGTGAATGTGTGTGCCGTACTTTGAGGTTTTATTCGGTACAAAAAGGAATGTTTCAAATCCATCGAATACCGAATGCAGTTTCTCAAATTTGCCGCCTTTTTCAAATTGCGGCTTCACTTTATCAACTAATTTTCTTAATGCATTCATATTATATTAATTTCCTTTCAAAAGGATATTGGGATTATTCAAGTTCTGATTTCATATTATCAAGCGCATCGCGAACAATTTTTTGCAACGGAAGTTTTGAAGTGCAAACAAATTCGCACAAAGCTACATCTTCGGGAGCAATTTCGTAAGCGCCAAGCGCTTCCATTTTATCGAGATTGCCGGTAATCATTGCCTTAAACAGGAATTCAGGCAAAATGTCCATTGGCAATACTCTGTCATATTCACCCGACATGATGATTGCTCGTTCACCGCCTAAAATGCGGGAATCGTATTCATATTTTTTTTGTCCGAATATTTTTTTGAATAATTTACTTTCAAAAAGTCCGGTAAAATAAGTACCGCTTACGCTGAATTTGTTAAAGCGTGGCATTGCCCAGCCAATCATTTCATGAATGTCTTCACCATC
>CAYQWD010000560.1:0-1784 GCA_964420955.1 uncultured Paludibacter sp.
TTAAGTAAATACTTCTTTTAAACCAAATAAGGCATATAAGAAAAGCCAAGTTAATATGTCTTTAAATTCATAATTCAATGTCGTTTACTTAAGGAATAAAAATAAAAATGTTCTTTGAAATAGTGGAGTTTTTAGCATGTTTGTTATCTTAGGGGTATAATATAGGCCTTACTGAGAAAGCCTGTGAAAAAAATGACTTTCGTGAAAATTCAATTACAAACATAATCCAATTACTTGAAGATGAAGAATATAACTGCCGTTCAAAAAACGGCTTTTCAGGGGTATTGACTCGTGATCGAAAATTAAATTTCAAAAAATTAGTTGTGTTTATTAGCCGAGGAGTAAAAAGTTCCCTTCAACGTGAACTTGATTCGTTTTACAAAGAAGCTACCGGAAGCGAATTTAATATTCGGGCTGCTACCAAAGGAGCATTCTCAAGAGCCAGGGCGAAGCTTAAACATGAAGCATTTATAGAATTAAATGATAATGTAAACCAAACCTTTTATAACGAAGCCCCCTATTTGGTTTGGAATCAAATGCGCCTGCTTTCAGTTGATGGAACCCGTTTGGTATTGCCCAATCATAAAAGCGTAGTGGAAGAATTTGGTGAACATAGTTTTGGTCCAAATGCAGATAGTAAACGTTCATTAGCATTAGGTTCCGTCTTATACGACTCACTTAACCTTCTTACCCTGGATGCCCAACTCGCACCTTATTCTGCCAGTGAGCGGGACTTGCTAAACAAGCATCTGAATAAAGTAAAACAGGGCGACTTGCTTTTGCTTGACAGGGGTTATTCAAGTATAGCCCTTCTGTTTCTTTTGAGAGCTATGGGGATCGAGTATTGTGTCAGAATGAAAGAAGGTTGGTGGTTATCGGTAAAAGATTTTATGGATAGCGGTGAAAAAGAGAGGATAATAAGTTACACGCTACCAAAAAAAGACAGGGGTTTGTTTAAAGATTATCCCGAAATGTTAGATGCTGAAATCAAATGTCGCTTAGTCTGCATTGAACTTGAAAATGGAGAAAAAGAAGTCCTATGTACTTCTCTAAATGACATGGAAAAGTATCCATATGAAGAGTTTTGCGAATTATACCACTTTAGATGGAATGTTGAAGAGGGATACAAATTATTTAAAGCAAGAGCTGAAGTTGAGAGGTTTTCCGGGAAAACAGCGTTGGCCGTTAAACAGGATTTTTTTGCCAAAGTTTTTATAATGAGCTTAAGCGCTTTACTTGCTTTCCCGATTGAAGAGCGGGTAAAAAATGAATATAAAAATACAGGTTCAAAACATCCTCAAAAAATAAATCGCACCAGTGCCATATCTATGCTCATGAACATAAGCGTTGGGCTATTTCTGAAAAAACTTATCAAAAAAGCTATTGCAGCGTTTGATGCAATTGTGGAGAACACAAAAGAAATTGTCCGACCGGGCCGAAAAAATGAAAGAAAAAAACGGCCAAAAAGACTCTACTATATGAATTACAAACCATTATAGCTTAAGTAAACGACATTGAATTAGGATTATTAAAATTGGTTGAAACTAAAACATTTTAGGTAAAATGAATAGTAGACAAACATCGCAAAAACAACCACAAACTTTTATAGCCGTTCCTTATTAATTACCCCAGCCATTTTATTATTTTTGTCGGTTTGAAATGTAGTTAAACCGGTTGTTTTGCTTCAGCAGGTTTAATATCAACATCTAAACCTCAACATCAATTATAAGCCATTCATGGAGCAATTAATAGTTGTATTTACCGAGCGTAGAAACATTGGTTTG
>CAYQWD010000561.1:0-1082 GCA_964420955.1 uncultured Paludibacter sp.
TTGGATTACTGTATCCTGCACCTTTACTAAACAATCCTTTTTCAATTAATTCAACAGCTGTGTGCGAACCTATATAACCTGTGCCTCCGGTTACCAATACCTTCATCATGTGTATATTTCGTTTGATAGAATTTTAAAAAAGTTTTTCAGGATAAACACCTTTACGAATCAACTCATTGATTTTAAGAACTACCTGTGGACGATCTTCGGCATAAGTTACACCAAACCATTTGGAGGTGGTATCGAGTACTCTGCAACTTGCTTTTCCTGAAACAATTAAATTGTTTACTGCCAACGGTATATAAAATTCCGATTTCAGTTTTTGACCATTTTCGGCAAGAAATTCCCTGAAATATGTTTCGGAATAATCAAAATAATCAGGTGTAAAACCCCACATATTCATCGAAACTGGTGTATTTGCAGGAATGGAAACTTCTTCATTTTTTTCGTCAATAAAAATAATTTTTCCTCCTTTCTCTTCAATATGTGTCCGTTCAACTACTGTTTTCAGGTTGTTATGTTCGTCAACCACACAAATTCCGCGACTAACCGAACCACTTTCGGAAAGTGTATTACCTACATGATAACCTACCATGCAATAATTATTTTGTTTTCCTTCCACACTGCATAAAAAATCAGCCAGAACCTGAAATGATTCCTTGCCATAGAAATCATCGGCATTAATAACAGCGAATGGCTCTTTAATTACATCCTTCCCCATTAACACAGCATGATTTGTGCCCCATGGTTTTTCCCGATCGGGATTGTAAGTACAACCCTCGGGTACATTACTTATATCCTGAAAAACAACACCTGTTTCTATAAGGTTTTTAAATTTATTTATTACCACTTCCCGAAAATCTTTCTCAAAACTGTTTCTAATAACAAATATAACCTTGCCAAAACCAGCTCTAATGGCATCGTAAATTGAATAATCCATAATAGTTTCGCCATTGGGTCCTAATCCATCGAGTTGTTTCAGACCTCCATAACGACTTCCCATGCCGGCTGCAAGTACAAATAATGTTGGTTTCATTAATTTCTGATTTATATTAAATGTTAGATAAATTATGCGGTATTAA
>CAYQWD010000561.1:1092-1777 GCA_964420955.1 uncultured Paludibacter sp.
TTCTCGTAAAGTTAGCTTAAACTGCCTTTCGAAAAATGATAAGTAAATGTTATTAAAGTATTAATAATCTGAATTTTGTATAATTTAATAATACTTATTTATTATGTTAATAATCATCAAGTATAAAAATTTTGGGCACAAAATTACGCTTTTTTTCTTAATTATGAAACTATAAATGTTCTGCATTTTCAGATGAAAAATTTTCTGGTAACATTTTTCAGATAATTTATATGTAATCCATTTTTTGCTGACAGTAATCTTTGCTCGGATTTTTTTTGTAATTTTGCAATCACTTTTATCAGACTCCGTAGCTCAGCTGGTAGAGCAACAGACTCTTAATCTGTGGGTCGTGGGTTCGAGCCCCACTGGGGTCACATTAAAATTGCTATTTATCTATAATTAAGATAAATAGCATTTTAATTTTTACAGAAATCCTTATATCTCAATTCAAAAAAAATTATCCGAAAAAACCTTAATATTCCGAATATTTAAGCCTATCAGGAGTAAAACAAATTAGAACAAAATGAAAAATTGATAAATTTGCCGAAAGTAGCTGTGTAATTTTCAACTGTAAGAATTTACAATTTACTGAGAAGAAAAAAATATGATTATTTTCTAAGTACATGACAAAAATTTATATATATATGATTTTGAAGAAAATAGAACCCTGATTTACGCTGATTAA
>CAYQWD010000562.1:0-1768 GCA_964420955.1 uncultured Paludibacter sp.
ATTTATTTAAATATTATTAATTGCCATTATTAGTAATAATTAATAATTTGAGTTGAATGCTATCAAATTAATAAATTCAGCATAAAATCAGATTGCAGGAGTACATTTAATATTAATTTCAATATAAGTTTTTATCTAAATAATAAATGCAAAGTCCCAAAAATCACTTTCGACAGGGAATAAAAAATATACCCGAAATTTGCAAACATCACGGTGTGAATAAGGTAATTATGTCACCCGGTTCACGCAATGCATCACTGATTTTCGCATTTACAGCCCAAAATAAAATAGATTGCCTGAGTATTGCCGATGAAAGGTCGGCAGCATATTTTGCTGTTGGAATGGCTCAAAAAAGCGGTGAAGCAATTGCGCTTGTTTGTACTTCGGGCACTGCGGTACTTAATTTTGCTCCTGCAATTGCTGAAGCTTATTATCAGAATTTACCGCTCTTGGTATTTACTGCCGACCGACCATCAGAAATGATAGACCAAGCCGATGGACAGACACTTAGACAAACGAATATTTTTTCAAACTTTATCAAAGCAAGTTTCAGTTTACCGGTTGAAACAATTAATGATATTGATTTGCATTTTTCTGATCGGCAAGTTTCACAAGCTATAGATACTGCCCTCTCATATCCTCAGGGACCTGTGCAAATAAATGTTCCAATGCGTGAACCTATTTATTCAGCATTGCCTGCTGCTCATTCCAGTCCAAAGATTATTAAAACGCTTTCAAGCAAGCATATTTTATCGCCCGAAAGCATAAAATTGCTTCAGGAAAAATGGACTGGATTTAAACGTAAATTAGTGATATTTGGTGTATTCCCAAAAAATTCCTGTTTGAATCGGTTGGCAATCGAACTTGCCAATGAGCCCGATGTGGTTGTAGTGGCAGAAAACCTTTCGAATATTGCAGGTGAAAAAATTATCTCTCAACCCGAATCTTTGTTTGCACATATCAATTCTTTAGAAAACAAAGATTTATTTATTCCCGACTTATTAATTACCGTAGGTCATTCAGTAATATGCAAACAACTCAAAATTTTCTTACGTGAAAATGAAGTTATTGAACAATGGCAACTGGAATCTACAATGCCTTATGTGGATACATACAGAAGCCTGACAACTATTATTCCGGGTTATGCTACAGAAATTTTAGGAATAATGCCATTGGGTAAAACAAAAAGCACTTATTCAGAAGTTTTCAACAATGCATATTTCACAGTTAGCAAACTACATGATTTGTATGTTAATTCTACTTTAAAAATTTCTGAACGAAAAATTTCCGATTTTGATATTGTAAGAAATCTTTTAAATCAAATTAAGTCTGGTACTGTATTGCATTTAGCAAACAGCACTCCTGTACGCTGGACACAGCTTTTTACAACACGTGAAGATTTAACATATATATGCAACAGAGGCACTTCCGGTATCGATGGCAGTTCTTCTACAGCTGACGGTTATGCATACGTAACTTCAGAACCGGTTGTGTTTCTAACCGGGGATGTGTCATTTATTTATGATTCAAATGCATTTTGGAATAAATATATAAGCAATAATCTGAAAATTATTCTAATAAATAACAACGGCGGTAATATTTTCCGATTTATTGGAGATAAAAATTTAATGGCTCAAAGTTTAGATTTTTTCACAACACCTCATCAAATAAACATCAAACTATTGATAAAAGCTTATGGATTGGATTATATTTCATGTAAAGAATTAAACAAATTGTCTGATGCTATAGAAAATTTGTTGAATTCGGA
>CAYQWD010000563.1:0-1767 GCA_964420955.1 uncultured Paludibacter sp.
ATTACTGTTAATTTCAAAATATATTTTCCCGCCATCTACAAGATGATTTTGAGCGTATTCAGCTATCTTTCGATAAAAATACATTCCATCCATATTGTTGGTAAACAAAGCTGTGTGCGGTTCAAAATCAACAACTGTTGGATGCATATCATGTTTTTCAGCTTCGGTTATATAAGGCGGATTGCTTACGATGATATCCCAAATCATATTCTGTGGTTCATGCAAAGTAATATCTGCCTTCAGAAATTTTATTTCCACATTGTTTTCGGCAGCATTTTTATTGGCAGTAACCAATGCTTTTTCCGATATATCTGATGCAAAAATTTCAGCATCAGTCAATACAGATTTTAAACTAATTGCAATGCATCCACTTCCCGTTCCAATATCAATTATTTTTAAAGTTCCCGATTTTTGATTATCTTTAACAATCCACTCCACCAGTTCTTCAGTTTCCGGACGCGGTATCAAAACTGATGAATCAACTTCAAAACGCATTCCGTAGAACCACGATTCGCCTAAAACATACTGTAATGGAGCACCATTTTTTAATTTTTTTAAAATTGATTCAAAAATTTGATTTTGTTCAACCGAAAAAATTGTATTTTTGTTTGCGAGTAATGTAGCACGTGAAAGTCCGGTAATTTTCACGGCAATGGTATAAAAAATTTGTTGTAATTCCCCTTGCGAATACAAATGTTGCAGTTCTGATTTTAATTTATCGAGTGAAGCTTTCATATTGCAAAGATAAGATTTTTTTGATTCAGCTTTGAAAGTTTATGCACCGATGTGCATAGATTGAATTTATGGTTCTAATATTGTGGACGAAAGTTTGTTTTTGTTTTTGTTATTGATTTTTGATTCTTTGTTATTGATTCTTATTTTTTATTTTTGGTTCTTTACCCAATGCTTTCGGGCTTTTTTCTTTAAAAAATGACTATCGACGAAAAATACATCTTCCGTTGCCTTGAGCTTGCTTTGCGTGGCGAAGGTTTTGTTGCACCAAATCCTATGGTTGGCGCTGTTATTGTTCATAACGACCGAATTATAGGAGAGGATTTTCATAGGAAATACGGCTATGCACATGCCGAACCGAATGCAGTAAATTCGGTATCGGAAAAAGAACTTCTGCCTGCATCTACGCTTTATGTAAATCTTGAGCCTTGTTCTTTTTTCGGAAAAACCCCACCATGTGCTGACTTTATTGTCAATTCCGGTATCCGGAAAGTTGTAATTGGAACAATCGATCCCAATCCGAAAGTTGCCGGAAAAGGGATAAAAATTCTGCAAGAAGCAGGTATAGAAGTAAAATATGGTGTTCTTGAAAAACAGTGTCGTGAGTTGAACAAACGTTTTTTTACATTTCATGAACAAAAACGTCCGTATATAATTCTGAAATGGGCACAAACAGCCGATGGTTTTATTGATAAAATTAGAAATGAAAGCAGTGAAAAACCCTTGCAGATATCAAGTAATTTTACTCGACAACTTACTCACAAATTCCGTTCTCAAAATCAGTCGATAATGGTAGGCTCTAACACAGTATTGTTAGATAATCCATCGCTGACGGTTCGGTACTGGACAGGAAAATCGCCCGTTCGTCTTATTCTGAATACTTCCGGAAATATACCAGCGCATTATAATGTACTCGACAATTCAGTAGAAACAGTGATTTACACCATGCATCCCGGAGCAAATACACAACGCATAACATACGAATATTTCGATATTGCTAATGATAATATCAAATCAATCATTGATAAAGTATAC
>CAYQWD010000564.1:0-1766 GCA_964420955.1 uncultured Paludibacter sp.
GATATGTATTTCAGTTTATTACAAGGTTTTTAACAACCATTTTGACCTATAAGCCTTCGTTTCAGATATTCAAGTTTCGATGGGATTGAATTTAGGGATTACCTGTTTGGTTTGTATGAAGTTGGCAGTATAATTAAGTTTTAGTTTTCACAGTAATGGTGCGTAAAAAGCTTGACCGACCAGTAAAACTCACATAATAATAAAACTTTTGAACAACTTCAAGTCCCTTATGATTGGTAGGGAACTATAGAGAAGACAAAATACGAATAAAAGCAGTATTTTGTTAAAAAGGCAAATGCCACAGAGTTGAAGTAAAGACAGAAAACAGACAAAGTCATTTGTAACATTAAAAGCTACCGAAAACTTTTGTACTTAACCAACAAAACTGTGAAAACTTATAGCGGAACAGATTGAAATCGTATTCATGTAATAAATTTGTTAGCCAGTGAAAGACCAAAAACGTGTTTTATGGCTTTTAAAACAAGCAAATCCGATCTCAATGAATGGAGATCCAAATAATGCAATAATAGCATCCGAAATACGGAAACTCAGAGAATGATTGACAATAAAAAAAGTAAAAAACTCTAATAACTTACTACATATACAAGAAGAATATTTTTGGTAACATTTCTCCTTAAATATTCAGGTATATTTTATAATACTATGTAATCAATAAGTTTTGAAAAAGCAAATAATGGACAAACAAAATCCTAAAATATTGAAAAAGCATATTCAATGTTTAACGATGATGCAATGCTTGTTGTTAAAGAATTAAAAACTTAAAAATAACTAAAGTTGCATTTACAACTTGAATTTAGGTTACAATAGTTCGTTATGAAAATATTATTGAAAACGCAAAGCTGCAAAGATACAAAAGCAAACTTAAAAGTTTTCGTCTTTGCACCCTTTATTTAAGAGTCAGGTTATTAGCATGTTGTGAAAATTGAAAACTTTGTGTCCTTCGCATTGAGTATTAAAATTAATCTTTTAGAAAATAATAGTGTTAACATATAAAAGTTTAATTTAATACACATTGTGTACTTTTATAACGACCGATTGATAATTACTAATCAATATATTTTTGCCTTGTTTTGTAATGCAAGAAATACTAACTATACAACCCTGACAGGTTTCAATAAACCTGTCAGGTTATATCTATCCCCACTTAACTATAATACTCAAATACGCTAAACGCCTTAAAAAAGTCATCCAATGTTTAAAAATTTTGTAAACCGCCGGTTTTACTTACTCAAATAACGAATTAAATAAATTCTCCTCTCTCAAATTTCAAAGGTTACATTCATCAGTTTACTATCGTCATAATCCGATACTCAAATTAAAAATATCATTGTATGATTTTTCGAAAAAAATTATTGTTTTTAATGGGATTATTTTTTATAGGTATTCCAAATTTTTCGCAATATCCCATAATACCCCAAGAAGTTAAGGCAGCAGGTGAAATACAATCTGCTGAAGCCCGCAAAAAATCAATAGCAGCATGGGAGAAAGCTTATCCCGTTGTGCTTGCCGAAGAAGCAAAGGGTCGCCCCTATCAGCCCTGGGCTGCAAAACCCGAAGATTTAATTAAAAACAAGATTCCTGCATTCCCCGGAGCCGAAGGTGGCGGTATGTTTACCGCCGGCGGACGTGGCGGAAAAATTATCGTGGTTACATCGCTCGAAGATGAAGGACCCGGAACGCTGCGGGAAGCCTGCGAAACCGGCGGTGCCCGTATCGTAGTGTTCAACGTGGCTGGAATTATCCGT
>CAYQWD010000565.1:0-1753 GCA_964420955.1 uncultured Paludibacter sp.
CGTTTTGAAAACATGTCCAAAAAAAACGGGTACAAAATGCTAAAAAAAAAGTATTTCTTCATCAATCCGAATTACGAAATTAAATTCGGATTAAAACCGCGTACATTATCATCGCTGTTTAATATCAAATACCTTCGAAATTTTTGGATAACTGCAGGATATTATTTACTTGAACAGAATACGATAAAATGAAGAAAATTCTGATTATCACATATTACTGGATTCCGAGTGGAGGCGCAGGTGTGCAGCGTTGGGTAAAATTCACAAAATATTTTCGTCATTTTGGCTACGAACCCGTGATTTACACACCTGAAAATCCTGAATATCCATCTATTGATTATTCTTTCAGCAAAGACATACCCAAAGATATTCAAATTCTGAAAACTCCTATTTGGGAACCTTATAATATATACAGAAAACTCACTGGAAAAAAAGGAGAAAAGATAAATGCCGGTTTTATTTCTGAAAACAAAAAGCAAAGCCTGAGAGATAAAATTTCAATTTGGATACGTGGAAACTTTTTAATTCCTGATCCGCGAATATTCTGGATAAAACCTTCTGTAAAATTTCTGACTGAATATATCAAAAACAATAATATAGAGGCAGTTATCAGCACAGGTCCGCCACATTCAATGCATATTATTGGCTTGGGATTAAAAAAAAACATCCCAACACTAAAATGGATTGCCGATTTTAGGGACCCATGGACGAATATTGACTTTTATCAAGATTTGAATCTGACCTGGCTTGCTGATAAAATTCATCAACAAAAAGAAAGACAAGTAATTAAATCGGCAAATGCTGTAGTAGTAGTTTCAGAAGGAATGCAAAATGATTTTCAACTTTTGCACCCAAAATTGCTGAAAGTGATTCCCAATGGTTTTGATACTGACGATACAGGCACAAAAACTATTGAGCTCGATAATAAATTTTCAATTTCGCATATCGGAACACTGAATGCAGCACGAAATCCGAAGGTGATTTGGAAAGCACTAAGCGAATTAGTACATGAAAATAATGATTTGAAAACCGATCTGGAAATTCAGCTTATCGGGAAAACTGATTTTTCTGTTTTGGAAGAAATAAATGCCTGTGGATTAAAAGATAATCTGAAAAAATCCGAATATCTGCCGCATCATGAAGCTATTCAACGTCAGCAATCATCGCAATTACTGCTGCTGCTCATAAATAATTCGGCTAATGCAAAAGGAATTCTCACAGGTAAATTTTTTGAATATTTAGCAGCAAGACGACCAATTATTGGCATTGGCCCAACCGATGGCGATGCTGCCAAAATTATGAATCAAATCAAAGCCGGAATAATGGTGAATTTTGATGATGTAAAAGCAGCCAAAGATGCCATAATTGCATTTTACAAAAAATACAAAAAAAATCAGTTACAGATACAATCAGGCTCAATAGACAGATATTCGCGTAAATCACTTACAGGTGAATTTGCTGAGTTAATCACAACATTGACAAATAATTAAAAAATCACTGGTCTTCTTATCCCCTCTTAAAGGCTTTAGGGGGTTATCATATCACATGAAAAATATAATTACAATAGTAGGCGCACGTCCGCAGTTCGTAAAAGCCGCAACGCTAAGCCGTCAGTTTCAGATAGCAGGTATCCAGGAAAAAATTGTTCATACCGGACAGCATTACGATGCCAATATGTCGGACATTTTTTTCAGCGAAATGGAAATACCCAAACCCGCTTTTCATCTCGACATTCACGGAGTTTCGCACGGCG
>CAYQWD010000566.1:0-1747 GCA_964420955.1 uncultured Paludibacter sp.
TAATCAGCGTAAATCAGCGTTCTATTTTCTTCAAAATCATATATATATATAAATTTTTGTCATGTACTTAGAGATTTTTTTTTAAAAACGAATTTTTATTTTTGAATAAAATGAAATCCCAGAAGTTTGATATAGAAGGAATGACTTGTGCTGCTTGTGTGGCACATGTTAAGAAAAGTGTGGCAAAACTAAACGGTATAAAAACAGTACAGGTTAACTTGCTGACTAACTCTATGAAAGTGGAGTACAACGAAAATGAATTAAACACTGCGGATATTGAAAATGCAGTGCAGCATGTGGGTTACAAAGCACTATTGCAAAATTCGGTTGTACAAAATAATCCAAATAAGCCTGTCAACATTGTCAATACCGAGTTAAAAAGTCTCAAACTCCGCTGGTGGATATCATTTTCATTCTTGCTCCCATTGATGTACATTTCTATGGGACACATGCTCCGTTTTCCTGTTCCTGCTGTGTTTCACAGCAATTTTCTTGTTTTGTCATTTTCACAGTTTTTATTGCTGATTCCTATTGTTGCTGTTAATTTCAGGTATTTTTCTCGTGGTTTCGGACAAATATTCAGAGCGCCCAATATGGATTCTCTTGTTGCAACTGGTTCGGCAGCAGCAGTTATTTATGGAATTTGGCTAATTTTCAGAGCTGCTGAGTTGTATGCCAGTGGTAATCCGGAAGTTACACATCAATTTATGGATGAACTCTACTTTGAATCTGCTGCCACAATTCTCACGCTCGTTACCCTCGGAAAATATCTCGAAACAATATCGAAAAGTAAAACAACATCGGCAATTTCCCGTCTGGTCAGTCTTGTGCCCGAACAGGCTATTATTATTCGCAATCAAACGGAGCAAGTCCTTTCTGTAAAGGATATAGTTAAAGGTGATGTTTTGGTAATCAAATCAGGTAATCGTATTCCGGTAGATGGAAAAATTCTTTCGGGTTACGGAAATATCGACACATCGGCTATTACAGGCGAAAGTATGCCTGTTTTTAAAAAAGCCGGTGATTTGGTAAACGCTGCAACGATTAACAATGATGGTTATTTTATTTTTGAGGCTACAGCTGTGGGCGAAGATACCACATTGTCGCAAATTATCCGCTTGGTGGAAGAAGCAGCTGCATCGAAAGCGCCGGTTTCAAAACTTGCCGACAAAATCAGCAGCATTTTTGTGCCCGTGGTTATAGCTATTGCAATTATCACAGCGTTAGTTTGGTGGTTAGCAGGATATCCCTTTGATTTTGTACTTTCGATGGCTATTTCAGTGCTTGTAATTTCATGTCCCTGCGCACTCGGATTGGCAACACCACTTGCCATAATGGTGGGAAAGGGTAAAGGCGCTCAACTCGGAATCCTGATAAAGTCGGCGGCTGCACTCGAAACTGCTGCCCGTACACAAATTGTGGTACTCGACAAAACCGGTACTATCACTACCGGAAAACCTCAACTTACCGATATTGTTTCAACTTCAAATTTCTCTTCTGATGAGTTGCTTGTTATTGCAGCATCGCTCGAAAGCGCTTCGGAACATCCCATTGCACATGCAATTCTGACAGAAGCTAAAAAGAAAAATATTTCACTCTTATCGGTTGAAAATGTAATTGTACATCCCGGCAAAGGAATTTCCGGAATTATTGATGGGGTTGAGTATATGATTGGTAATCTGAAATTGGCAGAAAATGAATTAACTGAACTTTCACACCAATTTATAATTGATAACAATGGAAAAAC
>CAYQWD010000567.1:0-1722 GCA_964420955.1 uncultured Paludibacter sp.
ACCTGTTATTATTGAACTTCGGAAAATAGTTTCCATACGTGCACTACGATTCATATTCATAATCAGCAATGCAGGATTCCTGTCGCGACTTGAAGGGGAAGCAGAATTATTGGAATAGAAATTCGCAATTGTAGTGTGAATAAACTCATGTTTACCACCGTTGAGGTACACGGTATAACTTCCGGTATTCGATATTTCAGTATTTGTAGCTTTAACATTACCATTTTGTACTGCCAAACCGTAATACACAAAGTTGTGCAGTCTGCAATTCAGAATATTTAGTTCGGGCAAATTGTTTCTATCAGAATTAATAAAATATAGTCCTACATAAGCACTCGATATATTTACATGTCGCAGCACATGTCTTCCACCATTCCAAAGCAAATACACTCCACCCCATTGTCCTGCTACATAATTATACGGAACCGGATCGAGATATTTAATTTTATCCAATCTGTCGCCGCGCATTTCAATAGGTTGTTCAAGCGTACCATCAGCCACAAGATTACCATAAACAATTAAATTTGCATTGTTATGAAAAAAGAGCTTTGTTCCGGGATTCAATCGCAAAGTTTTGGCTGAATCAACAGCAAGATAACCTTTTACAAGATACGGTTTTACACTTGTGAGTGTAGTGTCGTTCCGAATTAGCTTGTTTGTAAACAATTCCATATTTTGTCCATATGCTTCAAGGCGTACTCGTTGCCTGTATTTATCGGATTCAAAAATAATGGAATCGGTAACAAGGACGGGAAGATTTGAGCCTACGGGATTAATTGTAACTTCAACGAATATATAAATGCTATCGCGTGCTGGAATTTCTATATTGGTAAAACTGTTGTCATCGCTTAACATTCCATCAACATTCATACGGTATATTGATGAACGTCCACCGGCTATTTTGACAGAGGGAATAACAATGCTTTTCCGACCTCGATTGAATACAAGTAGCTTTTCGGTTGTACTGCCCAAAGTTGTGAATACTGTATCGAACGAAAGTGTATCTTTTGAAAATGCAAGGGGCATATCCTTCGGAGGTATTGGCATAGTGTCTTCGGTACAGGAGAAGAATGAAAAAATACCGATGGTCAAAATAATAATCAAAAGGAAAAATTTTTGAAACCGAAAAACTGTATAAATATTTGACATTGTATTCAACAAAAAAATGAGAAATTATTTTTAAATAAATGTATTTTTTTAAACCGAAAACCTTACATTTGCATATAATCAATAAAAATTATCAGCTATGGCAAGTCGCAGAAAACTAAAAAAAGTTATCAGTTATGTCGCTTCGGAATTGTTATCCGATATTTATTTTCATTGTTTGGCAAGTAAAAAATACGACAGTGATAAAGTTGAAAAATTGGCGCTTGAAATTATCGAACTAAAAACCGAATTTATCAATCGTTCGGCTAAAGTTGATGGAAAAGAAAATCCTGCAATTGTAAAAAAATACTACCGAAAACTCTATACCGATTGGCTAAATGCTGCCGAATCTATTGCTGCAAAAATAAAGAATCTTTGAATCTACTACTCGAAATTAAATGTCAAAGTTAACATACGCGATGTCAGTTTCGATAGTACATCGGTATATTTTTTGTCATTATCGCTAACCGTGCCTCCGGTGCGTTTGTCATGCGACACTAATAAATCACTGAAACCTATCGCAAACTTAAGTTCGGGAGCAAGTTTAAAAAAAGAGAAGTAGATATCGCAGCCAAT
>CAYQWD010000568.1:0-1709 GCA_964420955.1 uncultured Paludibacter sp.
AAATTATTAAAATTAAGTCATTAACTTTTCCGAAGCAGAGCATACAATTTGTAAAACCTTCAGGACATGGGGCTGGAATTGATTTCGGAATTCAATACCGAATGCTCGAAAATCTGTATCTGTCCTTCGCCGTAAATAACTTTGGATTTATAAGGTGGAAAAACAATGTGATTAATAACACATTAAATATTAACTATATTTTCAATGGTTTTATTAACCTGAATTCAACCATTCCTTCCGACGAACTTGGTTCGGCATTCAGCAACCTTGCTGATATCAGTGTAATTAACGATTCACTGTTGAATGGGATTATCAGCAAAATCGAAACTAAAGTTATGAATAACTATACCAGTCTGACCACTCTTAATTTTTTTGTTTCATCAGAATACAGATTTATCGATGAAAAACTTTCGGCAGGATTGGTTTATCATTCTTATTTTAACAATGGTTTCAGTTCGAATAAAATCACCGCTTCAGTAAACTACAAACCTGTTGAAGCGCTTCATACCACACTTAGTTATTCCTTTTTGAACGGATATAATGCACTTGGGGGCGGATTAAGCCTGAAACTCGGAATAATAAATTTTTTCAGTTATTTCGATGCTTTTCCTTACAGCTTCGGTAAAGTAAAATTTACTGAAACGTTAATTCCCTTTCCTTTCAGACAAAATATGTTCAATTTTTCAGCAGGAATAAATATTGCTTTTGGTGAACGAGATAGAAAATCGGAATTTATTACACCACAAAGAAATAATCCCAGAACAGGTTTATACAGAACAAAATTTAAAAAAAATAATTTGATTTGGGAAAATGATTAGATAATAGATGTTATATTTGTGCTGTAAATGTTTATCAGACATATCAGAAATTAGTAATATTTTAATCCTGTACAAAGCAACAGTTTAGTCAATATTTATGTTTTTATTAAAACTAATATCATTTTTTTCAATATTTTTTTTTCTCAATTTACTTTTTCACAAATAATTAATGAATATGCTTTAAAGCTTGCTGACAGTGATGCACCCTTAAATACCGTATATTTTCATTTATCATCGCAATACGACAGGGTACTTAATCAAAAAAAATCATTTCCATTGGAAAACGGCATTGGTAGCACAGTAAGTTTTTTGATTCCTGATGACTGGCTCAACCGTTTAAGCAGAAATTACTTTACTTTAGGCATTAAAGGATTGAACAATCCACATTTTGGAAAAACTTACCTGAGCACAATGAATATAAAAGGTGATAAGGAAATTGATGATTCATTCAATTATTTTCAGATTTTGGCAGGTTATAGGTTTACGCAACGAATAAAATACGATGGATTTTATTATGAACAGAAGGCAGGATATATTTTATGGGATTTTCATGACAACGATAAAAATAATCAGGCATTTGTAATTACTTCAAGTTACGGGTATGTTTTCAGGAATTACGATTTTGCGGTTTTTGCCGATGCCGGTTTTTCGCAAAGACCAACAAATATTGCCCAAAAACAATTTTATGCGTTAGGAATAAGTGTAGGCTACAATTTCGGATTATATAGAGTACATACTTGTAGATGCGAACCTTATAACTGGTAAAAATTCAATTTAAAGTTTTTTATTACTACTGACCGATAAAAAATAGTTTGAGTTATTTTTTTAGCTTGTAAGATTCCTCACTATGTTCGGAATGACAGACAATCAAAAAGTTAGGTTTTTGTGAGG
>CAYQWD010000569.1:0-1706 GCA_964420955.1 uncultured Paludibacter sp.
TTTAGATTTATTTTATTGATATTCTTTTGTTTATGCAGTTTTTAAGGCTCGACTAGATAATACAGATCGTAAAAAAACCGTTAGCAGAATAATAAACTAACGTTTTTTTAACTCTAAAAATCAACAGAGTATTTACCTTTATAAAATTAGCCGGTTAATAAAAAAGAGAATAAACCGCATAATTTTTCCTGCCTCCTGTTACTTTCTTAAATTAGTAGATGGGGTTAAGGAAGGGATAACCTAACGAATTTGTTATTTGAACATAAATACTGATTAACCCGATAGCAAATTTGTTATTTTTTAATGTATTAACCATAAAGCATTCTAAAATAAAAATCAGAAAGAATTATCATTGAAATTCTTTCTGATTTTTATTGTTTAATTGCTTGTTAAAGTATCGTTTGAGGATCGAGATTGTTTTTTTCGATATCGAGAAAATAATTAAACGTACCAACCTTTAGTTCATCACATGCAGCATAATCGCAAACTATTATCCCTTTTTGGTGCATTTGCAGTGCACTTATGGTCCACATGTGATTTACCGAACCTTCAACTGCATGATACAAAGCACGTGCTTTTCCATGTCCGTTAACAATAATCAATACTTCACGTGCTTCTAAAACTGTTGCTACGCCAACTGTTAAGGCTGTTTTTGGCACTTTGCTGGTGTCATTATCGAAAAATCTTGAATTAGCGATAATTGTATCCGAGGTAAGCGTTTTTACGCGTGTACGCGACGAAAGAGATGAGCCGGGCTCGTTAAAAGCTATGTGCCCATCAGGTCCAATACCGCCAAGAAAAAGATCGATACCACCGTAGGTTTTAATTTTTGATTCGTATGCATCACATTCTGCAGTTAAGTCTGCAGCATTTCCGTTGAGGATATTTACATTTTCAGCTTTAATGTCGATGTGATTGAAAAAATTATTCCACATAAATGAATAATAACTTTCGGGATGGCTTTTGGGTAAACCTACATATTCGTCCATATTAAAGGTAACCACATGAGCAAACGAAACTATACCTGTTTTGTTCAGTTTTATTAATTCGCGATATGTTCCAAGAGGCGTTGAACCTGTAGGGAGCCCCAAAACAAAAGGCTTTAAAGTAGTTGGTTGAGCTTTTAGGATTTTTGCAGCAATATAATTCGCAGTCCATTTCGACACTCTGTCGTAATCATTTTGAATAATTAGTCTCATAGAAATTTTAGTTTTATTGTTTGTATACGCAAAAATAAAGAAATATTTTTGGAATGATGAATTTTAATAAGATTAATTGGAAAGAATACCGATTGTGTGATAAATAAACTGACGCAGAAATTTTGGAAATTTTGCATAATTTCATTTTTTGCTTTGCAAGTTATGTTTCAAGCTAAAAATTAATTCAGGTTATTTATGTAAAAAATTCATTTCTTGCCATCAATGCTTATTTTTCCTTATTTTCAGAGCTTACATCCATATATATCAAACCTGACACTGTCAAACCATTTGCAAATTTAACAGTAGAGTGAAAAGCCTATTAACAAAATCATAGCTCTCGAAACTTTTGATTTAGTTAAATTCAAAGTATCTAAATTAAATTGTAGAGGTAAAACTCTAAGTGAGGTTAGGAATTGAAGTTAAGAATGTGTAATTCATAAATAATTTTGTACTTAAATAGTCGAGCCTTAAAAAGCCCATTTACGATTATAAAAAATTAAAAAAATG
>CAYQWD010000570.1:0-1700 GCA_964420955.1 uncultured Paludibacter sp.
TTAAGTAAGAACTATTCAATCAAATTTATGTTTTTATCTAATATGGCATAAAAGATTTCTTAACACTTAAAAAAGATAGGATATAACTCAAATCGCCATATCCTATCTTTTTCTTATTCCCCTTCTTCCTCCCTCTCCTTTTGGAGAGGGTTGGGGTGAGGTTTGGGTTAGGGGTTTTATTATAGTTCCAAATCCACATCATGCAATTCCACCCATGGCAATCCATGAATGTTCAGTTGCTCCATAAACGGATCGGGATTGAATTCTTCCACGTTAAACACGCCCGGCTTGCGCCACAAACCTTTCAAAAACATCATAGCGCCAATCATGGCAGGCACACCGGTAGTATAACTTACGCCCTGTGTTCCGGTTTCTTTGTATGCTGCTTCGTGGCTGCAATTATTATAAACGTAATATGTTTTTTCCTTACCATCTTTAATTCCTTTGATGCGGCAACCGATTGAAGTCCAGCCGGTGTAGTTTTCGCCCAAATCGCCGGGATTTGGAAGAACTGCTTTCAGAAACTGTATTGGAACGATTTTCACTCCATTGTATTCCACTTCGTCGATACGGGCCATGCCGATATTCTGAATCACACGCAGATGAGTGAGATATTCCTGTCCGAAAGTCATCCAAAAACGGGCACGCTTAATAGTCGGGAAGTTTTTTACCAACGATTCGAGTTCTTCATGATAAATCACATAGGATTCTTTCGGGCCGATTTCGGGATAATTCAGAGGTTTGTGAATTTCATGAGGTTCAGTTTCTACCCATTGTCCGTTTTCCCAGTATTTCCCGCGTTGCGAAACTTCGCGAATGTTGATTTCAGGGTTGAAATTGGTGGCAAAAGCCTTACCATGGTC
This sequence comes from uncultured Paludibacter sp., assembly GCA_964420955.1. Taxonomy (GTDB): domain Bacteria; phylum Bacteroidota; class Bacteroidia; order Bacteroidales; family Paludibacteraceae; genus Paludibacter. Next base: position 864 of record CAYQWD010000570.1, read on the forward strand.
GCCGGCATTGCAATCCACAATATCGAGATAATGAATTTCATCGAAATGATGTTTGGCAGCATAAGCAGTAAAAATGCTGGTAACGCCCGGGTCGAAACCGCAACCAAGAATAGCAGTAAGTCCTGCTTTCTCAAACTTTTCCTTGTATGCCCATTGCCATTTATACTCAAATTTTGCTTCATCTTTAGGTTCGTAATTGGCAGTGTCCATATAATTTACGCCGGCTTCCAAACATGCATCCATAATTGTCAGATCCTGATAGGGCAGAGCTACATTTATAACCAGTTCAGGTTTATAAGTATTGAACAAAGCCACCAGTTCAGGAACTACATCAGCATCAACCTGTGCGGTCTTTATATCAACGCCATAACGAACTTTTATTTCTGAGGCTATTACATCGCATTTTGATTTTGTGCGACTTGCCAACATAATTTCAGTAAACACATCGGTATTTTGAGCCACCTTGTGTACTACAACTGTTCCAACGCCTCCGGCGCCAATAATTAATACTTTTCCCATTTTTTTATAGATTAATGAACAAAGATTAAAGCATAGATAAATGCCATTGATCGTTGTTTGGTTTTACATTGTTATAAATTAATTGTTACACAAAGTTACTTTATTAAGTGGAAATCTGAAAATGAAAATTTATATTATTCTGTGAAACTTTAATTTTTGGTACAACAAAAACCTCATAAATTTTCATGAATACAGTATAGCTATTTCTTGCATCACTTTTTTATAATTCTGGAAAATATATTTTTTCACTACTGACCGATAATAAATAGTTTGAATTAATTTTTTTAGCTTGTTAGATTCCTCACTATGTTCGGAATG
>CAYQWD010000571.1:0-1693 GCA_964420955.1 uncultured Paludibacter sp.
TGATTAAAACCGTTGGAGGTTCCTATCAGTTTGGCGTCGATGCCGGATATGCATCGCCCTTAACATTCAGAATCAACACACAGGAACAATGGAAAGCATTAGACACAATTTTCACAACGGGCGCTTCAATTGGAAGGAATATTTATATTAATTCATGCGAAGGCAATGCAGGAAGAATAGCTTATGTAGATAACTTTGAATTATATGAATATATTGAGCCGGTTATTGATGTTTCTGCAAAATCTTTTGTGTTCGATCCTGAATTTACTACAAGTAAGTTTTCAGTAACTTCAAGTAATCTGAAAAGTGAAATTATGGTCGAAGCTCCTGCCGGAATTCAACTTTCAACAAATATACTTCCTGCCGAATCAAAAGCTGAAATGGTGGAAGTGATTCACGATGGTGTTACTCCGGTTAATGGAAATATTAAACTTACCAGCGGTTCTTACTCTAAAAGCATACCTGTAAAATTTGTTGCAACTTCAAATTTGGCTTGCTTCGATAAATTATTCAATGATCGTCCAAATCTTGTTCCTGATCCATATTTGAATAATCCTGACTTGTTCTCAGGCTGGGGTGGAAAAACATTCATAAGTGTAATCAGCGACCCTGACTCTGTTTATTGCGGAAGCCATAGTGGTAAAATTGTTGGTGGCGGATCAATGGATGTTATTCTTACCGGTATTCTTAAACCAAATACTCCTTATGTTGCACGCGCTATGGTACGTACTTACGGTACTTTCCAGTTAGGTGTTTGGGGTATCGACAATATTAATACTGCCGATGTACAGGACACAATTGCTACCGGAGGACAGTGGAAACATATTCTTTTAAGATTTACAACTGCAGAGTTGGGAAATGTACAAGGAATGTTTTTTAATAATTATCGTCGCTCAGGAACACGTGCTTTTATTGATAACTGGGAATTGTACGAAGGCGAATACAGTGCAGTGCCAAAAGTTGATAATTCGGCTGCTAAAGTTTATATTCAGAACGGACGAATTGCGGCTGAATTTAATCTCGATAAACCTTCAAAAGTTGAAATGGCAATTTATACAATGCATGGCGCTTTGGTTGCCAACGAACAACATAATTTGAATGCAGGCAAATCAACTACATTGTTGAGCGCCAATCTGAATTCAGGAGTTTATATTGTGAAACTCATTGTTGATGGACAAAGTTCTTATGCTAAAGTAATTAAGTAAAATATAATAATTAAGTTTAATTTATAACCAACAGGTTGTCGGAGTTTTTCGGCAACCTGTTTTATTTTGTGTTAACTTAATTGTATTTTTGTGCGTAGAAAAACTGCTGGGAGTGTAATAACAACTAGTAAATAGAAATTCGCAAAGGGTAATCACACAAAAACTAAATGAGATTCTGAATTTGAAATAGTAAATCGTAAATTGTAAATTGTAAATTGTAAATCGTAAATAAATTCATGTCAACCTATTTAAACCAATTTATCAAACTAATTTCCGATTCGCTTCAGTTAAGCGAAAACTCAGTTAAAAACACCATAACGCTTTTAAACGAGGGAGCTACAATTCCTTTTATTAGTCGGTATCGAAAAGAAATGACAGGTGGTTTGGATGAAATACAAATCGGCCAGATTAAAGACATGCTCGATAAACTCAGCGAATTGGTAAAACGTAAAGAAACTGTTTTATCGACCATCGAGGAACAAGGAAAA
>CAYQWD010000572.1:0-1688 GCA_964420955.1 uncultured Paludibacter sp.
AAACATCGACTACCATTCGACTGAGCGACTTCGAAGCCATCATACCTGCAATTATGGGCGAAGAGTAAGATGTTCCGCTCCCCCATGTTACTGTTCCGCTTGTACCTATTAGAGCAGTTCCCGAACCCAAAGCACTTATTTCGGGTTTTATCCTTCCATCGAAAGTAGGTCCGTAAGATGAAAAACTGGCTGTATTACCCGTTGAAGTTACAGCTCCTATCGACAGTATTTTATCAGCATCGGCCGGCGAACCGATATATTTCCATAAAGTATTTCCACTGTTTCCGGCACTGTTGCAAACAATTATACCCTTCTCTGCAGCCATACGTGCAGCAATACTGGCTCTTGAAACTTCACCATTCATGTCAGAATATGTGTAATTCATTTTTGCATCATCAAACTCAGTATAACCCAATGATGAATTTACTACATCCACTCCCACACTATCGGCAAATTCGATACCCGATACCCAAAAATCAACTTCAACCAAATATTCAGAAGGATCAACTTCGGTACGAATAAGCCAGAAAGATGCATCGGGGGCAGTTCCAAGATACTTTGATGGCAAATTTCCTGTCATTATTGAAAGCACATTAGCTCCGTGTGAATGTAATGTATAAACATCGGCAGCTCCGGAAATATTTTTGGTGCCAAGTAGCCGATTTTGAATTCGCAAACTGTCGAAACCGGGATTAATATTCACATTGAAAAATCCTGCATCGAGTACACCCACATGAATTCCGGCTCCTTTAAAACCAAGATTGTGCAGGTAAGCTCCGTTTACCTGATTAATTTGAGTTTCAGTAAATCCGTAATTTATCGCATCGGTTTCACGGGGAAATTTCTGCCGTCCTACAAGCGGTGGATTATTATTGGCAATACCTGTGTATTGAACCCTTTTTACGAAAGGTAAAGCTCTTACAGAAGCCATCAATGTTGAATCAGCTGTAATAATGGTCAAGCCGTTCAACCACCGAGTAGTTCTAAATACTTTTACACCAGTAGCTGCAACTGCTGCAATGTAATCAGGATTTACAGGCAAATCTGTAGAATCGCAATTTATACCAAATGCAGTACGACGGGCTATGGCACGCTCCGAAAGAAAATTGGTGGGATTTGATAAAGAATAAGGCGAATTTTTTTTATCGGCAAGCTGAACATAGAAGTAATATCCATTGGCAAATAATGAACTAACCGTAGAGAAAAATACTATAAAAGCTAAAATGCTTTTTTGCGGATGGGTAAAAATATTTTTCATCATTTATCAGATTTTATTGTGAATACAAATATATACTGAAAAAACAAATTACCATAGACAGAGTTTATAAATTGCACATTTTTTTAAAAAACAGTGTATGTAGAAAAAATATTAATTGTCTGAATTATTGCTATATAAAACAAATTAATAATGTTTGATGCATAGAAATTTGAGAATAAATGTTTACGATGGGTCGTTGTAAAACAACACAATGTGCTGAAAATCATGCTGTTATGTGTTGAAACTATTATGATTTTAAAATAATTTAAATACTCAACCCGAAGGTCGCAAAGTTTTAAATTTTTACAACATGCTAATAACCCGGTTCTTAAATAATGAACGCGGCGAGTAAAACTTTTATGTTTTCCTTTGCGAAGTCTATTTTTTAAACCAAATTTTTTATGCTAAGTACATGACAAAAATTTATATA
>CAYQWD010000573.1:0-1684 GCA_964420955.1 uncultured Paludibacter sp.
CATCTGTTACAACCAAGTTACTCGCTAAGTTTGCAAGTGCTGGTTGTAAATTTAAATCACCTGCTTCAGCAGTAAGTTTTTCAACAGTTGCAAACCAATCATCAGTTAAAAATGCAGCCATGATTATTCCTCAAATGTATTTGTTCAGTTTCTTGTGCCATCTATCCAGACGACATCACATGAAGCTTTTTGCTCGTGCCCTGTTATAGCATGTAATTTTTATTTTAGGCTATGATTTTTTGTACGCGATATTCAATTTTTAAAAAATTTATAAAGAAAAGGCACTTATCAAAGTGCATTTTAAAAAACTTTTACATTTTACTCTGCAGCAAAACTCAAATTCACTACATCGAGACGATTTTTCATTTCTTCTGGATCTTTCGTATCAAACTCACGTTGACTATCCAATGCCTCGAAATCAAATAATTCACGGTCCGCTAGTTGTGATGGAGAAACATTCTGTAATGCCCCAAAAATACTATGTAAACGTTTCGGATATTGTTTATCCCATTCACGTAGCATGTCATTGATGATCGCACGCTGTAGATTTTCTTGCGAACCGCAAAGATTACAAGGAATAATCGGGAACTTTCTTAACTCTGCATATTTGATGATGTCTTTTTCTTCAACATATGCCAATGGACGAATCAGAATGTTCTTTTTATCCGAAGACAATAATTTTGGTGGCATCGCTTTTAAACTGCCGCCATGGAACAAGTTCAAAAAGAATGTCGCCATGATGTCATCACGGTGATGACCTAATGCAACTTTGGTCGCGCCAATTTCTTGAGCAAAACCATAGAGTGAACCACGACGTAAACGAGAGCAAACGGCGCAATACGTTTTACCTTCTGGCGTTAAACGCTTAGTAATCGTATAGGTATCCTTCTCAAGGATATAATATGGAATGTTATTTTCTTCCATATAGCGTGGTAGCACGTCTTCTGGGAAACCAGGTTGCTTTTGGTCAAGATTCACAGCCACGATATCAAAATTGATCGGTGCAATGCGCTTAAACTGCAACAAGATATCAAGCAATGTATAACTGTCTTTACCTCCAGACACACATACCATTACCTTATCGCCATCTTCGATCATGTTGTAATCACGAATTGCATGCCCTACTTGGCGACGAAGTTTTTTCAACAGGCGATAATACGCCGAACTTGTCGGAAGTTCTGGGTTGGACTCCACTTGCGCGTACATAGACGTGATTTACCCATAAACAAAAATACCGCGAGATTTTATCCGATTCCGAAAATTTGCGCACCAAAAGAATTTTTCAATTTCTTTCATTCGTCATATTCAAAAAGGATACTGACAAAACCTGCATCAAATTTGATCAGATTTAGCTAGATTGCTTATATTTCAAACTTTTCCACAGTTTTCCACAAAACCTGTGGATAAAATTGTGGATTTCTTCGCTATTGACAAACTGCTTTTATCTGAAAATAAGGCTTCCGATCAAATTGATCACTTTTTAACCAACACTTTTTAGTAATTAAAATCAATTACTTACATATGTCAAGTTTTCGTTTTCAAAAAAAATATTTAATTTTTTTTGATGAACATTCGCACAAAAGGACTTGATTTTTGTCAGACAGTCAAAATTAAAAAAATTGTAGCAAAAGTTTTTTTTATGATTTTTTTTGTTAAACTGCTGTGAAGAAATTATGCTTTTTTT
>CAYQWD010000574.1:0-1678 GCA_964420955.1 uncultured Paludibacter sp.
CACATGACAATCTAAAATGAAAAGTCAGAAAGCAGTACAAACCCGAATGTATTGAAATTAACAACAACAATCCGACAACATTCATAAAAACAAAATTCAAAATGAAAAAAATAATTTTTATTTTTACCAGTGTGGTATTAACTTTAGCTTCATGTAATAATACTGAAGATTTGAAACCAAGTAATCAAAATGAAATTGAGAGAATTAAACAAAATGCAAAGTCAATTTCACTATCACATGACTCATTAGTGCTTGAGATGATAAATGTTGAAAAACAAAAGATTAAACAAAAACTGAAATCAACAAGTAATGTAGAAGCTAATTTAAATCTATCCGAAGTATGTGATGTTATTGAAGAGGTTACAGGTGTTCGACCAATTATTTTGAGCAATTCATCTTCAGTAAAACAAATGTCAAAATCATCTAATGGTGATGAAAATTTGTCAATTAATTTTGATGTTGAGAAATTAAATTTATCAGATTATGCAACTTCTTATATTATAGCTGATTATTTTAAACAAATAGATGCTGTTAAACAAGACAGTTCAAAAACAATTTCAGAAAAAATTAGTTTGATAAGTGGAATACAAATTAAAATTTCACAAGATTCAAAAGCTACATTAAATGACATTGAGATATTTTACAACACAACTGAAATTCTAAAAGGATCATTATCATTGTGGAATAATGAAAATAGTATGAATCTGGTTAAACATAGCATTTCAGGCATTTATTATGCAAAACCACTCTCAGAATGGAGTTTTTGGGCAATGCTTGGTTTTGTTGCAGGAGCTGACGCTTTAGGAGGTGTTTTAGGTACATTTGTTGGAGGAATTGTTACTGTTGGTGGTGTTCCAATGTATGTGCCTTCTGGTCCAACTGGCACTGTGGTTGGTGCGGCATCATTATCATATATTGCCTCAAAAATGGTTGGTTGGTAAATAAAATTAAATGATATATACAGATGAAAAATAAAATTATATTTTTTGCAGTATTTTTATGCAGTACCCAATTTAATATGGCACAAAAGGTGTCGTTAATTAATTTTGGCATTAACACAGACTTTATTTCCGTTCCATTAACTGAAAATAGTTTATTGATAAATACCACTATTGCAAATGTTGGGTATAATATAAGCGAAAACCTTAACCTAAAGTTAGGATATGAAGGTGCAATAATAAAAGCAAATCAAAATATGGAATATGCAAATTTGAATGGGCTTTTATTAGGATTAGGGTATTATTTGAACAATAAAGAGAATAGTGACTACAATACTGAACTTTTTGTTTCGTATACAAATTCATTTAATAACTTTAGTGAGTTTGAAAATTATCATAGTGATTTTGGTGCGAGGTTTTTTTATAAAAAGATGTTTTTTATCGGAACAGCACTTCGATATTCAAATAATAATTTAAGTATATCAACCAACAAAAATAATTTCAATTGGTATTGGCAAATGGGGTTTCAACTGCCTATATTTAAAAATGTAAAATAAGTTGTTATTTTGCACGTTTGACTGTCAAATTAAAGCAGTCAAACGTGTATTATTTGAGAATTCTAAATAAAACAAGAACACACAAAAAAAAATCACAACCGACTCCACACAACCAATGCACGATTTGGTAACACACGCTCTTAGGTTTGCACTGAAATTAGAATTTTGAAAGTCGGGGTTGAT
>CAYQWD010000575.1:0-1676 GCA_964420955.1 uncultured Paludibacter sp.
TAAAAAACTTCAAAACAGAACTCTGGACTGAAATGGCAATAGACTTAATCAATTTAAAATAAGGATAATTATGGGACGAAAAGTATTTATATCTGTATTAGGAACCGGATTTTATGAAAAATGCAGTTATTATGCCCAACAATTTAATTCCGGAGAAGTTCGTTTTGTACAGGAAGCCAGTCTGAAATATATCGGTGCTGAAAACTGGACAAAAGATGATACGGCAATATTTCTACTGACTACATCGGCACGAATGACCAATTGGAACAGAAATATTATTGAACGTAAACGGTCTCAGACGGCAAACGCACCCGAACCGTATGAAAGTCTTGAAACCTGCATTGAAAATCTGCATTTGCCTTTTAAACTCCATGATATTGATATACCTGACGGGAAAAATGAAGAAGAAATGTGGGAGATTTTTAATATTATTTTTAAACTTTTGAAAGAAAACGATGAGCTTTATATTGATTTGACACATAGTTTCCGTTATCTTCCAATGCTCCTGTTAGTTCTGAGTAACTATTCCAAGTTTCTGAAAAACATCAAGGTCAGACTTTTATCGTATGGTAACTATGAAGCACGTAACAAAGAAACAAATGAAGCGCCAATTGTAGATTTATTACCAATATCAGCTTTACAGGACTGGACTTTTGCTGCAGCAAATTATCTGGAAAACGGAAATGTTAAACGACTGGTTGATTTGTGCAACTCGGAACTTAAACCTATACTCATTGAAACAAAAGGAAAAAATGAGTCAGTAAAAGAACTTCAACGATTTGTAGACAGTTTAAAAAAAGTCATTGATGAACGAGTAAATTGTAGAGGTATCAATATTGTAACTTCCAATAATTTTAAAGTGCTTAAACAAAGTTCAAATAAATTATCCAACACATTTATAGAACCATTTAATCCTGTCTTCGAGAGGATTAAAGCCTCTTTGGATGCATTTGACGAAAATGAGAATGTGCAAAATGGATTTGCTGCAGTGAAATGGTGTTTGGATTTTGGACTGTATCAACAGGCTGCCACAATACTTATCGAGAATATTGTAACCTATATCTGTTGCAAAAACAATTTAAACTGGAAAGTAGAATCAGAGCGTTTATTGGTTAATACGGCATTTAAGGTTAAGTCGGACAATCTACCGGAAAGCGAATGGAAAGTATCGAATAAAAAAATTGAAGATAATTTAGTAACGGAACTGAAAGAAAAAGTAAGAACCCTTTTGATAACCAGCGAAATTGAAATATTGTACAAAATTTCTGTTTCGTTGAGTGATCTAAGAAATGATTTTAATCACGCCGGAATGCGAAACAATCCTATGTCAGCTGACACGCTAAAGCAAAATATAATTGAAAAATTTATTATAGTCAAAAATATTATCCAACCATGCTAATCAACCTCTCGAATCACCCCTCCTCCACCTGGAGTGAACATCAGTTACAAGCAGCGCAAGAGCAGTTTGGTGAAGTTCAGGATATACCTTTCCCTGCGATACATCCTGAATGGGACGAAATACAGGTAGAAGAACTGGCCGAAAAGTATCTGGAACAAATCAATCAGATAGCTGCCGGACACAATGCCACACCTACAGTGCATTTGATGGGCGAATACACATTTTGTTTCGCATTGATAAAGAAGCTGAAGGATTCCGGGATTGAAGCAGTGGTATC
>CAYQWD010000576.1:0-1675 GCA_964420955.1 uncultured Paludibacter sp.
TGAATAATTAATAGTGTTTTAATGGAACCCTTCCTTTTTTGCATAAAGACGAAGATATTTTATTTTAACAAGTTTACCCTATTATTTATGCTTTGAAAATTATATTTGAATTATTGGGTTATCCGATAATTATTAGGACACTTTTTTATAATTTATTAAGTTTGCGTCCCCCCCATTAGTAGACTTCATAAACGGGGTTGATTTTATGTCAACTCCTTTTTGAAGTAAATATTCATAAGGACTTACAAATCTAATACCTCCGTGAATTCTTTCAAAGTTATAAAATTCTCTGAATTCGTCCATTGTTCTTTTTGCTATTTTTATATTTTCAAACTCAAACCTTTGACATACAGCTCTTTCCAATATTGAATGATAAGATTCTATGTGAGCATTTTGCTGTGGTGTACCAGGTTTTGTAAACTCTTGGGTGATGCCATTGGCTTTTAAATAATCTTGTACCACACTTGCTATAAATTGACTGCCGTTGTCATTTCTTACTGTAAAATTTTTCGGTAATCCAAACTCAGCAATTACCTCTTCAAATAGCTTTATTACATCTTCTTTTTTTATATTGTAAGCCATGTAGTGACCCATATTAAATCTACTGTAAACATCTAAAATTGTTAATACCTGCATACTTTTACGTTGGCCACTTACCCAGACATATTTGATGTCAAATTCAAAAAAACTAAATTCGGTCTGTACTTTGGGAATCAAATCTTTGACTCGGTTTCGATTTGATTTTTTACTTGATACCGGATTACTCCCTCTTAGTAAATTGTTGATTTTCATTAATTTATAAACATAGTGTTTGCTTATTCTATATTTTTCTTTATCCACTAAATGACGAAACGTTTTATAAGCTCCATAGTCAACAAAAGGATTGGCAAACAATAACTTAATACGTTCCACAATTTCTGATTCTGAAACTTCTCTGCCTTTAGAATCATGTATTGTTGCATAAGGTTTTCGTCCGGCTTTACCATCAGAAGACTTATAATAAAATGAACTCTTCGATAATCCACAATGGCTCAAGACGCTTCTAATTGGAAATCCCTGGCTAATAAACTCAGTAGCTACTTCCATTTTTAACTCTTTTTCAATTGACTTTTTTTTAAAAGCTCATCTTTTATCCTCAGCTCCAAAGCATTGTCGGCAACTATATTGCGAAGCTCGCGAATCTCACGCTCTAATCGCTTGATTGCTAAATCCTTGTCGGACTTCTTTCTTGGTTCTAATCCTGATTCTCCTGCCTGATCTAAAATCTTTTCCCAATTGTAAATAGTTGTGGATGATACTCCAAATTCAGCAGACGCTGCTCCGATACCTTTCTCTTTGTAAAAGGAAATAATCTGTAATTTCTGTTGCTGACTCCAGCTTTGACGATGTTTACTCATAATGACACAAAGTTAAAAGTTAAAACTCTATTTTTGTGTCCTAATATTTATCGGGATGAAATCATTCTACCAATTACTAAAATTTTAGATTTAATATCCTTTTTATTCGGATTTTTGAAGCTTTAAATCTTGGCGAAAATTCATGAGAATTATTTCCAATCATCAAGCCCAAACCGAGTTGCTCAAAGGCACGGCAGTAATTACAGATGTTACAGAACCCGCCGAATTTAAGGAAAATCATGTTTCTGGAGCTATAAATTTGCCTTCTACCAAATTTA
>CAYQWD010000577.1:0-1674 GCA_964420955.1 uncultured Paludibacter sp.
AGGAAGAATTTGACATCAGTAACACCTCTTAAATTAGCCCTAAATAGTTTGATTTGGTAGTATCTCATTAAGTGTGTAAACTCAAAAAGTTGTTCTAGAAATTTTTCGACCCCGTTAAGGAAAAGGTCGGAAAAATTTATGGAAACAACTTTTTGCTTAACTTTATACACTTAAAAAATGAAAAAAGAAGAATTATTAAAAGACGATTTCTTGAAACAGTTCAAGAATGGTGAGGAGCTGAATTCCTTTATTGATCAACTAAGAAAACGAGGGGTTGAACAGCTACTAGAAGGTGAGTTAGATGCTCATTTAGGTTATGAAAAACATGAGCGTTCCAACACCACCAATGCTCGTAATGGCCACATTAAGAAGGTTGTTAAGACTAAGGATGGAGCATTAGAAATAAACGTTCCGAGGGATCGCGATGCTACCTTTAATCCAATGTTAGTTCCAAAGAGGAAAAGCATGGTAGAGGGTATTGAAAATGTGATAGTTTCCCTTTACGCTAAAGGTATGACTGTTAGCGATATTGAGGAGCAAATAAGAGAAGTTTATGATATTGAAGTTTCAAGCTCAACCATATCCAGGATTACGGACCGAATAGTTCAAGATGTAACTACTTGGCAAAATAGACCACTTGACTCTGTGTATACTGTGGTATGGATGGATGGTATTTTATTTAAAGTGCGAGAAGGTTCAAGGGTTATTGACAAAACAGTTTACATAGCTGTCGGGTTGAATCTTGAGGGAAAAAAGGAGGTTCTAGGTATGTGGCTTGGTAAAAATGAATCAGCATCCTTCTGGCTATCTGTTTTAACTGATCTTAAAGCTAGAGGAGTAAAAGATATTTTAATTACAGCTACAGACAACCTTAAAGGGTTTACAGAGGCGATAAAATCAGTTTTTCCTGAAGCTACAAAACAAGTCTGTATAGTGCACCAAATCCGCAACTCCTGCAAGTTTGTCGGCTGGAAGGAAAGAAAGGAGTTTTCGGGCGATATGAAAGCTATTTACAACGCACCTAATCGAGATGCTGCTGAACTCGCATTAAATGCGCTAGACCAAAAATGGGGCAGCAAATACGGCTATGCTGTTAAAAGCTGGAGGGCTAATTGGAACGAACTTACTGCATTTTTAGATTTTCCTCTCGAAATCCGAAAAATAATTTATACTACTAATGTAATTGAAAACCTGAATGGTAAAATTAGAAAATACACCAAAAACAAAATGTCTTTCCCTACGGATGAGGCCGTTTTAAAGTCAGTTTATCTTTCATTACGTGAAGCATCAAAATCTTGGACTATGCCAATTAGAAACTGGGGCGAAATTTTTAATCAATTTATTATTATGTTTGAAAACCGAATTAATTTATAAAATCAACTTACACACTTTTTGGGATAGTGTCTACAATAAAGTAATTCGTCTTAACAACAATTATTCTTCCGCGTCTCTGCATAGGCTTTCGCATAACGTTTTGCAGCTACCCGTATTCTAGGATATCTAAACTTCCAAATTTATTTTCAATTTAAGCCACATTTTGGTAGTTGTCAACAAATTTGGCTTGCTTTTTTATCACAGCGAACATACGTAAAATCAGCTTAAACTTAACATTATTCAAAACCACGTTATAATATTTGTTATTCATTTTTCGAAGAGCATACTCTCTTAATTCTG
>CAYQWD010000578.1:0-1673 GCA_964420955.1 uncultured Paludibacter sp.
ACCAGAACTTCCATTATAAAAATTACGGACTGCAAAAATCAATAATCCGAAAACCAATTCGGCTACTGCATTCGAATTTTGCCCGGGTGTATTCATAACGCATACTCCGGCAGCAGTAGCTGCCTCAAGATCCACATTATCGTATCCTGCTCCTGCACGAACAACAATTTTAAGTTTTGGAGCAGCTGCTATCACTTCAGCATCTATTATATCGCTGCGAATAATAATAGCTTCAACATTTGTTACGGCATCGAGCAATTGTTGTTTTTCGGTGTATTTTTCGAGCAAAACTAGTTCAAATCCGGCATTCTCTACTTCTTTTCGAATGCCATCTACTGCCACTTTGGCAAATGGTTTATCGGTAGCTATAAGTACTTTCATAATATGATTGAGTTTGAAGTTTTATAGGTTTGAGAGTTTAAAAAGTTTAAAAGTTTAAAAGTTTGAAAGATTTACAAGATTTACAAGATTAAGAGTCTGAAAATTGGTTTTGAAATAAAATTTTACCGGATTTTTCAAACTCTCAAACTGTTCAAACTCTTAAAGAAATATTTAATGCAAACTTTCAAATTCTTTCATGCAATCAACCAATGCCTGAACACTTTCGATAGGCATTGCATTGTAGCACGAGGCACGGAAGCCTCCAACAGAACGATGTCCTTTGATACCAACCATACCTCTTTCAGAAGCAAATTTTTGGAAATCTGCCTCGAGTTCTTCAAAACCCTGTGCCATAACAAAACAAATATTCATACGCGAACGGTCTTCAAAAGCGGCAGTACCCATGAAGAGTTTATTGCGATCAATTTCGTTGTACAGCAATTCAGCTTTAGCTATATTCATTTTCTCCATACCGGCAAGTCCTCCATTGGCTTTAATCCAACGCAATGTTTCGAGTGCCGAGTAAATTGGTAAAACTGGTGGTGTATTATAAAGCGATCCGTTTTCGATGTGAATTTTGTAATTGAGCATGCTTGGAATTGTACGTGATACTTTTCCAAGTATTTCGTCTTTCACAATTACAAATGTTAAACCTGCGGGCGCAAGATTTTTTTGTGCTCCACCGTAAATCAGAGCATATTTTGAAACATCAATCGGACGCGAAAAAATATCCGATGACATATCTGCCACCAAAGGTACGGGCGAATTCATGTCGGTAAAAATTTCTGTTCCGAAAATTGTATTATTGGTAGTTATATGAAAATAATCAGCATCTTCGGGAATAACAAAATCTTTCGGTATAAAATTGTAATTTGCACTTTTCGATGAAGCCACTTCCACAACTTCGCCGAAACCTTTAGCTTCTTTCAAGGCTTTACTCGCCCAAGTTCCGGTATTTAGATAAGCTGCTTTCGTTTCGAACATGTTAAAAGGAACCATACAAAATTGCAAACTTGCTCCTCCCCCCAGGAAAATTACAGAATATCCTTCAGGCATATTAAGCAATTCTTTTGTAAGTGCAGTAGCTTCGTCAATTACCGCCTGAAAGTCTTTTGAACGATGACTCATTTCAAGTAATGAAAGTCCGGAACCATTGAAATCAAGTACTGCCTGTGCTGTTTTTTCGATTACTTCGCGGGGTAAAATGGAAGGCCCTGCATTAAAATTATGCTTCTTCATAAAAAATAAATGTGTTTGTTAGTTCAAATTCCGTGTGAAAATTCATTTGCAAA
>CAYQWD010000579.1:0-1668 GCA_964420955.1 uncultured Paludibacter sp.
ATTACCTGACTACAGATGAACGTTGTGGCGATTTGATGAGCGAAGCATTGGATGCAGAACAATCAATAACAAAATACGAGCCATTAAGAATTGCCCAACCGCGTGAAAAATTCCCATATTCAGGACCGACCCGGCTGCGATGGGGACCGGATTGGCTGGCGCTTGCAGGCAACTGGATGACTGAATGGGAAAGAACGGGAAATACTTTCTATCGAAACAAAATAATTGCCGGACTGGAAAGCTTGTCAAAACTTCCCGACAACCTTTTTACCGGTCCCAACGGTCTGAGTTACGACCCGGCTACAGGCAAAATGTGGTACGATGGTAAACCGGGAGTTACCAATAAAGGCCACCTTGCAACGATAATGGGCGGTTATGAAATACTGATGGAAATGTTTGATATGATTGATTATAAACCATTCAGAAAAACATTTACAGAATATTGCCGATTTTACAGCATGCCCGGCGAAAGCCCCGAACGTACAGCAAAAACCAGCAAGTGGGGCGATATAGGCTTCCGCACACCCAGACTTACAGCGTTTGCTGCACGTGAATTGAACGATGATTCACTTGCAATAAGAGCATGGAGAGAATTTCTGATTGGCAGAAGATGGCAAAATTCAAATATACTTTCAGATATTTATTCGGGCAGATTAGTTTTAGGCGCTGATGTTACACGACCGATTCACGAAAATCCGTTTGTAGGTACAAATGGAACTTCGCAATGGGGATTAAATGCCATAATTATGCTCGAACTGATTGGCGATAAAATTCCTGACCGAAAAACGGATTCGGTAAAAACAAAAATTGCTACTGCTGACAAACTGAATTGGAAACTGAATTTCTCGGATAATTTTAAAAATAACTGGCAACAAAAGTGGTTTCTGGATGGTGAAAAAGCCAGACTGACGAACTCAAAAAACGGTTTACTATTCAAAGCAGGTTCAACTCCCGCTTCCGATGCTGATCATGCTGTACTCTGGACAAAAAAATCTTTTTCCGGCGACATTAAAATTGAATTCGATTTCTTTCGTCGCGATTCAGCGACCCGATACGTAAACATTTTGTATCTATTTGCTGAAGGAACTGGAGTTGGTGAATTTAATAAGGATATCGCGTTATGGAAAGATTTACGCAAAATTCCGGCAATGAAAATGTATTTTAATCACATCAACACGTATCATATCAGCTTTGCCGCTTTCGAAAATGACAATGATAATCCAGCAGAAGATTATGTACGCGCCCGCAGATACATGCCTGAGAGGAGCAAAGGACTTTCAGGAACTGAATTACACCCCGACAATTTCAGAACTGGAATGTTTAAACCCAATATAAAATATCGAATAGAAATTTTCAGGATTAAAAATGAAATTTTAATGCAAGTAAAAGGCGATGGAAAGACATTTGTTTGCAGCTGGGATACATCAAACTTTCCACCGTTAATTCAGGGCAGAATTGGCTTGCGTCTTATGGGATCGAGAGTGTCGGAGTTTTCAGGTTTTAAAGTTTTTACATTGAAAGAAATTTCAAAATAATACATATTTTTCTTTTTAATTTGGTTAGTTCTTCAATTTCTATTTCAGAAATTTATTCTTACACCCCGAAGATTTCAGAATCCTTCGGGGTGTATTTTGTGGTTACATATACTTAAATAATACGTCTAATTAA
>CAYQWD010000580.1:0-1666 GCA_964420955.1 uncultured Paludibacter sp.
TTGAACCGGATATTGCCACTGCAAATGGCGTTGTTCATATTATTGCCGAATATGTGCCATACCGGCGTAATTTCTGGGAATTTATTAATGAAGAGCAGGGTCTTGATTCTTTGCGCAATTTTCTGCAAAGCCTTAATACTAAAACCTTTGATGAGGAAAAAAGTTTTGTTGACGGTATTTTTGTAGATTCAGTTTTTAAGGAAACAAATATTGTACTTGATTACCTCGCCAATTTGAAAAGTGAAGACAGTGTTTATACCGCACTATTGCCCGATAATGAAGCATGGAGAGTTGCATACACAAGTGCAAGATCATATTTTAAAACTTTACCAAAGTTTGGCGGTGAAAATACCCAAAACCGCAATGCAAAACTCACCATTGTACTTGATTTGTTTTTCAGAGGAAAACTTGATATTCCAATTAGTGCAGATACACTTGTTTCGACAAATAATACCAAATTTGCAGCACCGGCAAGACTTTTCGAAGGTGCTACACTTACAAAACTTAGTAACGGTTATGCCTATAAAACTTCTTCGCTGAAAATAAAAAAAACTGAAACATGGCTGAGAACCCTGAAAGTAGAAGCTGAGAACTCCAGCTATCGAACTATGGCAAATTTCTCGTTAAGTAATATGTCGAGTATCGGAACCGGTTTCAAAATTTCAAGAGGTTTTTATTTATATTGTAATCCGACTACTACGAGCGATTTAACAAGTATTAACAACATGTTTGTAAAATTCGGTATTCCGGGCGTGTATTCAGGAAAATATGATATTTACTGTGTTACTGTACCGGCTATAATTACAAATCCAACAGATTTAAAACCAAACAAGTTGAGATATTTTCTATCGTTTTTGAATGCTGCCGGAACTTTGGTTAACGACCAGCCTGTAAACGCAAGTAACAGTGTGATTCTGACAAATGCAGCCGAAAGCCAGAAAATAACAATGGCAAATATGTTCACTACTAATCCTAACAGGGTTGATACGATGCTCGCTGTTACCGTGATGGACTCACCCCATACACGCCGGCTGTGTTTTTGAGAGTGAACAATGCTTCCCGAACTGCCGAAATATTAAACTTTTCGCGAATACTTCGCCTCGATTGCATCATTTTTAAACCGGTAGAGGAGTAATTTATTAAGCCATTAAAATTAATCAGTTGGAAAGAAAAATGAGAATGAAAAATCATAATTTTATGTCGAGTATAATGAGCAATAAATGTAAAATCAGCATATTTTTTTATACACTTGCAGTTTTGGTTGCTGTACATCCGCAACTTTTTGCCCAAACTTCAGGTAATACCGTTTCGGGACTTGTGATAGATGCCGTAACCAAAAAGCCAATTGCTGCAGCACAAATTTCTGTTCCTTTAAAAAATGTTTCTGCTGTAGCGGATGAAAATGGGAAATTTGAAATTGCCAATTTGTCGGCTACAGATGTTTTACATGTTTCTGCTTACGATTTTAACAAACGCGAAGTAGCATTACGTGGGAAAAAGAATATTACTATCGAACTTTCCAGTGATTGGTTTACTAATTATTACAGTAGCGTTAGTGGAATAACTGGTAATGTTGAAAAATCGGCAGTTGTAAACTCTGTTATAACCAAAACTGAAGTAGCCGGAACAGCAAACTTATCTATCGACGAAACTTATCAACAGATAT
>CAYQWD010000581.1:0-1666 GCA_964420955.1 uncultured Paludibacter sp.
ACAACTTTAGCTCAAAATTCTACTGACACTATCGATCAAAAAGCCAATGCTTTTTTTAAACCTTTGGTGAATTTTCTTGAATCGGCTTTATTTTGGGATCCTTTTGCTGCAATGGGCATAACTTTGGGGAGCAAAGTACCTTTTATTATTGTTTGGTTGATATTTGGTGCTGCTTTTTTTACTGTTTATTTCAAATTTATAAACATTCGAGGTTTTGTTCATGCAATAAAACTTGCAGCCGGTGTTTACGACAAGGATGGACACGATGGTGAAATATCACATTTTCAGGCAATTGCAACTGCTTGTGCATCTACTGTAGGGCTTGGTAATATTGCTGGAGTAGCAGTGGCTATAACATTGGGTGGACCCGGAGCTACTTTTTGGCTAATTGTTGCAGGATTGCTGGGTATGACTTCAAAATTTACCGAGTGTACACTGGGTGTGAAATACAGAAAAATTAATAAAGATGGAACTGTTTCGGGTGGTCCGATGTATTATCTGAAAAATGGACTGGCAAAAAAAGGATGGATAAAAACCGGAAAAATTCTTTCAGTAATATTTGCTCTATTTGCGGCTTTCGGAGCTTTAGGTATTGGTAATATGTTTCAATCCAATCAGGTAGTTGCTCAAGCCGTTTCAGTTTTTCCCCAACTTACCGACTATAAAATCTGGTTGGGTGTGATAATTGCTTTGCTTGTCGGAATCGTAATTATTGGCGGAATTAAAGGCATTGCACGTGTAAATGACAAACTTTTTCCGTTTATGGCTCTGCTTTATTTAGTTTCATGTCTGGTAATATTAATTTTCAATTTTTCCAATATTGGCGATGCATTTGTATTAATTGTTAAAGGTGCTTTTACACCCGATGCTGCAAAGGGTGGTTTTATCGGTGTTATGATTGTTGGATTTCGAAGAGCTGCATTTTCAAATGAAGCAGGTATCGGTTCGGCTGCTATTGCACACTCCACAGTAAAAACTCAAAAACCTGTAACAGAAGGCTTTGTTTCACTACTTGAGCCATTTATCGATACAGTGGTCATTTGTACAATGACGGCATTAGTCATAATTGTTACCGGTCTTTATGAAAATCCCGATAACCTTGCCGGTTCACAACTTACATCAGCTGCATTTGCTACAGTTTCAGGCTGGTTTTCGTATCTGTTGCTGCCAATCATTTTTCTTTTTGCTTATACAACTATTATTTCATGGTCATACTATGGAATGAAAAGTTTCGATTTTCTGGCAGGAAATTTTGCCGAACGACGGTTTGGAAACAGACGTTTTGCTACTTTGGGTTATCAAATGTTCTTTCTGATATTTACTGTGCTGGGTGCTGTGTTAAGTCTTGGCTCCATTGTTGATTTTTCTGATATGCTTATACTTGCAATGGCGGTACCGAATATTATAGGTTTGCTTATACTTGCTCCCGAAGTAAAATCCGAACTGAATGAGTACTGGAGAAATTTTAAGACACAGCATGAAGTTTAATCTCAAAACCTGTGGATTATATTTGTAAAAGGATGTAAATTAAGCGTTTAATTTTTAAAAAATTCACGAATAAATAAAAACCTGACAGTTTTTCGCTGTCAAGTTTTTCTGTTATTATTTATGATAATTAAAAATTTCACCACTAACCTACTAAACATCTGAGATTCTTCGCTATGTT
>CAYQWD010000582.1:0-1662 GCA_964420955.1 uncultured Paludibacter sp.
TAACTTTAGCAGTTTTCAGCGCATCTTTATCAAATATGGGGTGAAGTAGTTCGTCAAGTTTAATTGGATCGACACGCAAAATAGCAGTTTTTTCATCAATCATACCCTGATGAAGCATATCAATAGCAATTTTTACCATCGCAGCGCCTGTACGTTTTCCGTTACGAGTTTGCAGAAACCAGAGTTTTCCTTCCTGAACGGTAAATTCCATATCCTGCATATCTTTATAGTGATTCTCAAGTTTGGTTTGCAAAATATCGAGTTCAGTATATATTTCCGGCATGGCTTCTTCCATAGAAGGATATTTTGAAAGACGTTCTTCCTCTGATACTCCTGCAAGTTCAGCCCAGCGCTGAGAACCAATTTTTGTAATTTGCTGAGGTGTACGAATACCGGCAACTACATCTTCGCCCTGAGCATTTATCAGATATTCACCTATAAACTGGTCTTCGCCGGTTGCAGCATCGCGACTGAAGCAAACGCCCGTAGCCGAAGTTTCACCCATATTTCCAAAAACCATTGCCTGAACGTTAACTGCAGTTCCCCATTCGGCAGGAATATTTTCCATTTGACGGTATAAAATAGCACGGTCGTTCATCCATGAATCAAATACTGAGCAAATTGCTCCCCAAAGTTGTTCGTAAGCCGATTCCGGAAAATCATGACCTGTTTGGTTTTTTACAGCTGCTTTAAAACGAGCAACCATTTCTTTTAAATCTTCAACAGAAAGTTCTGTATCAAGGTGTACACCTTTTTCTTCTTTAATTTCTTCTATAATCAGTTCGAAAGGATCATGGTCATTTTTGTTTGCAGGTTTCATACCTAAAACAACATCGCCGTACATTTGAACGAAACGACGATACGAATCCCAAACGAAGCGGGGATTTCCGGTTTTACGTGTCATTCCTTCTACAACGCTGTCGTTCAATCCGAGATTCAGAATTGTATCCATCATTCCTGGCATTGAAGCACGAGCTCCTGAACGAACTGATACTAACAACGGATTTTCAATATCTCCGAACTTTGAATTCATTAGTTTTTCAACTCCGGAAATAGCCTGCTCTACTTCAGGTTTTAATAATTCAACTACTTTATCTTTGCCCAGTGAATAATACTCTGAACAAACTTCAGTTGTAATAGTAAATCCCGGAGGAACCGGCACCCCGATCAGGTTCATTTCGGCAAGGTTGGCACCTTTACCACCAAGTAGGTTTTTCATTCCTGCTTTACCTTCAGCTTGTCCGTTGCCAAATGTATAAACTCTTTTAACGTTACTCATTTTATTAGTGTATTTATGGTTTGTTTTTAATTGTTTTTTATAAAGTTGCAAATTTACTGATTTTTGCTCAGATATTAAAATTTTCTATCATTTTTATATGCTACTGTTACATCTCATTTTTTTATCGGGTTTATAACATATAAACTTTAAATTTGTTAAAATTTTGATTTATTACTATGATACATTTTTCACTCTACAAGTTCCATTACATTTTAACTTTCCAGAATTTTTTCATGAATAGTTTTTGGTATAAATAATAAAAAATTATCACTACTTACCGCAAAAAAATAGTTTGAATTATTTTTTTTAGCTTGTTAGATTCCTCACTTGTTCGGAATGACATACAATCAATAAGTTAGGTTTTTGGGAGGAGGTAGGTTGGC
>CAYQWD010000583.1:0-1660 GCA_964420955.1 uncultured Paludibacter sp.
TCGGATCGGTATCACGACCATCCATAAAACAATGCACATAAGCTTCTGCATTATATTCTTTGGCAATGTCGATAAGTTTCAGCAAATGATCCATCGAACTGTGAACGCCGCCATCGGAAACAAGTCCGAGAAAATGAATTTTCTTTTTATTGTCGCGGGCATAGGAATATGCTTTTACAACGGCGGGATTTTGCATTATACTGTTATCTCGACAGGCGATATTAATTTTTACCAAATCCTGATAAACAACACGTCCGGCGCCAATATTTAAGTGTCCAACTTCTGAATTTCCCATCTGACCATCGGGTAATCCAACGTTTTCGCCCGAAGCCTGAAGTTGCGAATTCGGATAATTTGACATTAAATAATCCCAGTAAGGTGTAGGAGTGTTATAAATTACATCTGCTTTCGAATGGTTTCCAATTCCCCAACCATCAAGAATCATTAATAATGCTTTTTTGCTCATATAGTTTTGATTTTTATTGATTTAACTTTTATAAATAATTTAGTTTTTTGAAAGTGCAAAGTTACTCATTTTTTTACACTTATATATTAGTGAAATTGCATTAAGTGAGTGTTCAAAATTATTTAATAGTTTTACCCTCTATCATCCACACACGTCGGAAGGGGGTTAAGTAAAGTGAACATCTCAGGTGTGCTGGCTTGTTGCAAAATGATATAAACTTATTTAGAGCAGATGCTTATTATTAAAATCAAAATCACGAAGTTAATGAAGAACGTTTTGAATATGATAATAGTTCAGATCTATGTTGACTTAATTATTTAAAAAAAGTTCATAGGAAAAAGGACAACCATAGCAAGTTGTCCTTCAAATTATTTTCGTAGATAAGAATACAAAAACTATTCTGGTTTTCCGCTTCGTTCAGTGCGTTTTTCTGTTTTTAGCGGATTAGCGCTTATTTCTGTTTGCCATTTACGGTTGTTGTAAATATCGCAGGCTGTGTAAATTGCCTGACGGAAAGAATCTTCGGATGCCATGTTTTTTCCGGCAATGTCGTATCCGGTTCCGTGAGCTGGCGAAGTGCGAATGACAGGTAAACCAGCTGTAAAGTTTACTCCACTATCCATCGATATGGCTTTAAAGGGTATTAAACCCTGATCGTGATACATGGCAAGTACAGCATCGAAGCGATTAAAGTGACCTGAGCCGAAAAAACCATCAGCAGGATAAGGTCCCATGCAGCAAATTCCGTCTTTCTCGGCAAGTTTAAGTGCAGGAATAATTACTTCGGTTTCTTCGTTTCCAATAACTCCCTGGTCGCCTGCATGTGGATTGAGACCCAATACAGCAATACGTGGTTTTATGATTCTGAAATCAGTTTTTAAACTTTGGTTCAGAACCCTTAATTTTTCATGAATAAGTTCGGTAGTTAACAATTTTGCAATATTGCCAACCGGAATATGGCTTGTAACTACTGCAACACGCATTACATCGTTAACAAGTAACATGAGTGGCGTAATTTGAGCGCCAAATTTTTCAGCCAGATATTCAGTATGTCCCGGAAAATGAAAAGCATCGGATTGAATATTTTTTTTATTTATGGGAGCTGTAACAAGCACTTGCAATGCTCCCAATTTTAAATCGGCAGATGCCTTTTCGAGGGCGTAAAAAGCAACTTTCCCTGCTTCTTCGGTTATC
>CAYQWD010000584.1:0-1649 GCA_964420955.1 uncultured Paludibacter sp.
CGTTGTAAATATGAATATTCAGGATGATAAACTTTACAGAAATGTGAGTGATGGTCTTGAAAAAAATAATTTCGTTGAATTAAAAATATATCCAAATCCTGCATCGGAATTTATCGTGTTGAAAAATGAAACTTTGATCCCAAAAACTGTTCAGCTTTTCAGCGTAGAAGGACACCTTGTTAAAGAAATAATGAATTTCACTTCCGATAAAATTGATATAAAAGATTTGTCAGGAGGAATTTACATCATTCGTGTTGATAACTATTGGGGAAGATTTATAAAAAGGTAACTTGCTTATTTTAGCGCTTCTTTAATTATTTAACAAGAAAATGAAATACTCTGAAAAGGGTATTTCTTTTTTTTTGAGATAAACAAATTAATCAGAATAGTGTTTTTGAATCATAATGTTCAATTTTATATCCACTTTTATATGAAACATCGGTCGTTTCAAAAAAATCTTTTACTGTTACTTTTACTTTTTTCTTCAGCTTTAATGTCTCAAAACGAAACAAAATTCAAAATTCCTAAACAATACAGTTTGGAATTAGGCTATCGCAATGTATTTACTCTAACTGACAGAACAAATATATTGCCTGATAATAATGCTACGCATGGATATGGTTTTCTGTTCGATTATGCGTGGCAGTTAGGAGGACTTAAAGGAAAAAAAACTGCCATTTATTTATCAATTTCCCATGGGATATACTATTTTGCTCCCCGATAATAATTTGTGGAAGCGTGCCACCATGTTGAACTTTGGATGGTCAACACGCCACGACCTTACAAAAAATAAACAGCTAACACTTTTTGTGGGATATGGTTTGTTTTTGAATGCTCTGAAAATCAAAGATTTGGAAGGTGGAGTAATGGGACATCAAACGCAGTTCGACCTTGGACTGAATTTTAATACTACAACCAAATTAAAGTATTTTGCAAAAATTCAATACAGTTATACTTCCTATCCAAAACCTGAACACGATAAAAGACTTCATTATCAATATGTAGATGTAAGAGTAGGAGCAAGGTTCTGATAAAATTTTTTATAAAACCAACAGCCGATTACACTACTGCAATCGGCTGTTTTATTCTTCAATCTGATGTCTTTGCTCTCAATCAATATTCATCCCAGCTTTTAATCTTTATATCTTCAACTGTCATTGTGCAGAATGCAGTGATAAAAGCTGAAGCCAATCGTGCATTTGTTAATAATGGGATATTAAAGTCAATTGCGCCGCGACGAATTATATAGTCATTCCGCAATTCACGTTCCGTTGTATTTTTTGGGATATTAATCACCAAATCAAACTGTTTGTTTGAAAGCATAGTTTTTACATTCAAATCACCATCCTCATCGGGCCAATTTACGGCTGTGGCTTCAATGCCATTCTCAGCCAAGAATCTTTGTGAGCCACGTGTTGCAAAAATCTCAAAACCTTTTTTCCTAAGCAAACGGGTCGCATCGAGCAGTTCTACCTTTGATTTTGGTTCGCCTGATGAAATCAAAACACGTTTTTTGGGAATACGGAAACCAACCGAAAGCAACGATTTGAGAATTGCTTCGTGGAAATCATCGCCAATACAACCCACTTCGCCGGTTGAAGCCATATCTACACCCAGCACAGGATCAGCCTGTTGTAAACGGTGAAATG
>CAYQWD010000585.1:0-1648 GCA_964420955.1 uncultured Paludibacter sp.
AATCAATTTTATTTCTACTTGTTCTTATTGTGCCGGTAATGGTTTTTGGGTTAAAAAAGAAAAAATCGGCAGTAGAGAAAGATTTGTTCCCTGATGGAACTGAAATTCCTGCATGGTTTCGTAATAACGAAGCCACAGACATCACTAAACTGGGGAAACTGTACCGAATTACTGATTTTGGAGTTTTGAACGACAGTAATTTGCTCCAAACGAAAAAAATTCAGGATGTGATTGACCGTGCAGCTGACGAGGGTGGAGGAGTGATTATCATTCCGTCAGGAGTGTTTCTGAGTGGGTCACTCTATTTTAAACCCAAAACACATTTGCATCTCGAAGCAGGCGCTGTGTTGAAAGGTAGCGATGACATTAGTCATTTCCCGATAGTAATCACACGCATCGAAGGTCAAACCTTGAAGTATTTCAGCGCTCTGGTGAATGCCGATGGTTTGGATGGATTTACTGTTTCAGGTAAAGGAACCATCAACGGAAACGGGCTTCGTTACTGGCGAGCCTTCTGGCTGCGCCGGCAGTGGAATCCGCAATGCACCAATATGGACGAAATGCGCCCGCGACTTTTGTATGTTTCAAACTCTAAAAATGTGCAAATAAGCGATGTTCACCTGAAAGATTCTCCTTTCTGGACAACGCACTTTTATAAATGCGAAAAAGTAAAATTGCTCAATCTGCGTATTACATCGCCTGCTGCTCCGGTAAAAGCGCCAAGCACTGATGCAGTGGACATTGATGTGTGTACTGATGTGTTAATAAAAAATTGCTATATGTCTGTCAACGATGATGCAATTGCGCTTAAAGGAGGTAAAGGACCTTTTGCCGACAAAGATCCGAATAATGGCGGCAATCGTAACATTATTATCGAAAACTGCGAATTTGGCTTTTGCCATAGTGCTGTAACATGCGGCAGCGAATCGATTCATAATTATAACATCGTGTTCCGAAATTCTATTGTTCGGAATGCGCAACGATTGCTTTGGCTCAAAATGCGCCCTGATACGCCGCAAAAATACGAATACATTGAAGTAAGCAACATAACCGGCGATGCCCGCAGTATGATTTACATCAAACCATGGACACAATTTTTCGATCTGAAAGGCGAAAAAGACATAAAAATTTCTTCAGCCAACAATATTACAATGAAAAATCTGAAATTCGATTGTAATTTAATGTTCGATATTGATAAATCTGAGCAATATAAACTAAGTGCTTTTAATTTCGAAAATCTTGATGTAACAGCAAAAAGTAAGTTTAGTATTAACACAGAACAGATTCCTGAGCTTATTTTGAAGAATGTAAAAATTAATGGAGTAGATCAACTGACGGGTAAATAACCATTGCACAAAATATCAGCGAAAATCCGCATTACACGTTTGAAAATGGTGGTTGCGGATTTTCTGTTTTATTATGGAAAAGGAATCGAAAACAATAAATAAAGATTTTATTCAGGAATTTCAATTTAAAATTGAAAATTCAAAATATTTGCACAATGAACATTATTCAACTATTTTTGTAAAAAGTTGAACATTTTAGTTATGGCAAAAATACTTGTAATCGATGATGAGCGCAGCATTCGCAATACGCTGAAAGATATTCTTGAGTTCGAGAAACATCAGGTTTCGCTTGCCGAGAATGG
>CAYQWD010000586.1:0-1645 GCA_964420955.1 uncultured Paludibacter sp.
TCTTGCAAGCAAGATTGGATTAAGATAAGTAACTGAAATCATCTCGCCAAAGGCGAGATTAAAATCCGTTTAATCAGTGTAAATCAGCGTTCTATTTTCTTCAAAATCATATATATATATATAAATTTTTGTCATGTACTTAGTTCAATTTATTAAAATTATCCTTGAGAATTTTTAACAATAAATCATAATGCTATGATAATTAAGATTATATATGTATTTGAATATATTTTTTGAAGAAAAAATATACATTACGATAATTTTAATTATGTGTATTGCAATAAAGCATTGGATATTATATTTTTTTTATGAACAATTGCTTATAAAACATTGTTTTCCGAATTATATTTTAATTTTGGTCAATTTAGCAATTTATGTTATTTTTTTCGATATAACTGTTTAATATCCTATGAAATTTTTTCATTACATACTTTCGCTTTTTTGGGGAATATCTTTAACAGCTGCCCCTGAAATTAATTTAATCGATATTATTAGTTTAAATACTGAAAGAAGATTGAATGCAGATGAATATGCCGGTATTATACTGCCAAGCAATAATTCTTACGAATCATTAAAAGAGATAAATGATGATTTTACAATTCCACATGAACACCCATTATTAAATCTGAAACAGACTTCTGTTCCTCAAAACACATCCATAGCAAATTCAGTTTTTTTGCCATTACTTTTCATGTTTGCGGGCTTAATATTGTGGCGTATTCATTTCATAATAAAAAAAAAGTTTGTAAAAATTGATGCTGAAAAGAATGATTGATGATTTTAAATTAAAAGCATTTTTTACTTTTTTCCCTTATATCAAACTTTCAAAAATTTACTATCACAGCAGCAACAATGACTTACGAATCTATTTGATTTTTTTTTAATTTAACCGCCCCTAAAAGTAAAAGAGGATTTTATTATTCCAGTACTTAAGCTTATTTTTGTAACCTGAAAAAGTGCTTATCATTAATGTACTGCCAATTATTATAAGCAATCAAACGTTTTTTTTTAATTTATTCCTTGATAAATGCCTACATAAAATGTTTCAGAATTTCAGTCAACTGTGGTTTACAAAAAAAAATCATAATTTACAATTAAAAAAAATCATATAAATATTATGTCCGACGATAAAAAAGTAATTTTTTCGATGGTGGGTGTAACCAAAACATATCCCCCTCAAAAAAAGGTATTAAGCAATATTTACCTTTCTTTTTTCTATGGAGCAAAAATAGGGATTATCGGTCTGAATGGATCAGGAAAATCTACATTATTAAAAATAATTGCCGGAGTCGAAAAATCATTCGATGGTAAGGTTGTATTTTCGCCAGGTTATTCAGTAGGATATTTGGAACAGGAACCACAACTTGATTCTGAAAAAACAGTGAAGGAAATTGTACAGGAAGGTGTTAAGGAAATTATGGATCTTCTGCGGGAGTTCGAAGAGATAAACGATAAGTTTGCTGATCCCGATGCAGATTTCGACAAACTGATAATGCGACAGGGAGAGCTTCAGGAATTACTCGATCATGCCGATGCGTGGAATATCGACAATAAACTGGAACGAGCCATGGATGCTTTGCGGTGTCCGTCTGAAGAAGCGTTGGTGAAAAATCTTTCGGGAGGTGAGAGGCGTCGTGTGGCTCTT
>CAYQWD010000587.1:0-1643 GCA_964420955.1 uncultured Paludibacter sp.
GATCCTCAACAGGAAATCCCGCTTTTCTAAAAAGTTTTATCGGACAACAGTGATATGAAGTATTAGTTAAAACATTACCAACCTTGAGTATGGATGAAATTAAATTATCTTTCAACATTAAAAGGCTTCTAAAAGGTAGATTATAATAGTACACATAGAAATTAACCCAATAGCACCATATAAGTACTTAAACGATTTTGACTTTATTTTATTTGTCTTATAGACACCATAAATTCCTACAGGGGGAATGATAAAAAGAAGAATATCTACCAACATTTCAATATCATACCATTTTTCAGACTCAGAATTTTCCATCTTCACTACCATTTAATAAACAAATCAAATTTTTTTAAGAATTGTATAGAACACAAAATGTACATAGATTAAGAAAATTAAGCCATACATTCTCTTCCTTGTGTAAATTTATGGCAATTTAAGACTATTGAACAAGCTGTTGCTGTGATTAATGTTGTTGTACAAAAAAATGTGAATGCACCTAACTGTGTTGAGCCTTGATTATTGTTCAATAAAGCAATTGTTTCCTTATTTAAGGTAAGATTTCCCGAATTAACACGTTTTACCCACTTAAAGAATATTTTCCCAGAACTTAATCCAATAGCGGCTATCATAGCCATCATAGCGGCAACAGGTCTGCCAATAGAATTTAAGGTATTGGCCGCACGCATATCCATTTGCTGTATTTGTGCAAATCCGCTTAATGCGCCTTCCATACTTGTTGTTATCCAAAAGGGTAAATTTGCGACATTGATTGCTGTATTGGAATTTAAATAACTACTCCATTCACTTCGCTCATCGTAAATATTTTGCAGCCAATAACGATAAGACATTCTTCCTATTTCGACAGCAACGAATAGAGGTGCTTGGTCAGTTGAACTTAATCCGCTTTGTGCTATATCTTCATTCGCATTTTCCAATACAGCAAGTATTCCCTCCACATCATTCGCATTAATCGAATCATAAATCGAATTTAACAGCATAGTTTGCTGTGGATTATAAAAACTTTCGTTACTTGAATTGTTATTTTGATAGCTGTTCGCAGCGTTCGGTAAAATGCTTAAAGCTATATTTTGAAGAACAGGTGCAAACGAACTTTCAGATTCATAATCAAAAACCGTTTGAAGATAACCCATCAATGTTTTATTCAACTGCTCAAAGGTAATCTCTTGTGCTTCCAATGAAGATGATGAAATGTTTTCAATAATGTAATCCATTCCATTACTGAATTGCTCCCCTAAATGTAGATAGGGATTGTATGTTTTATAACTCATAACAAATAGAATTTATGTTGATACTCCTGACAAATATAATAAATACGATTTGATTTTCTAATTTTTAAAAAAAAATATTTTGATTATTTCTCTGATTGTCAATGTTTTTTATTGTTTTTTGGTGTTCGTGAACATACGTTATATGTAATTGTCCGATAAATTAAAAAAGAAAAATGCGGGTCGGAAAAAAAATAAAACTTCTCTGCGTTGGCTGTCGTGTCGGCAGTCAGGTAGTTTCAATAGTTGTCCCAAATCTCCTGTTTCATGTCAGGTCGCTTAATGGTTGCACAGTTGCTTTCAGGGTTCTGACTAACGTTTTTCTTTATTATTCATAATCAACTTGTTACAAATCCT
>CAYQWD010000588.1:0-1643 GCA_964420955.1 uncultured Paludibacter sp.
CCTTAGAAAATGCATTGAGCAAGCTCGATAAACTGAGTTCGTTTCATATCCATTCGATAGAGCAACCCATTAAACAGGGACAGGTTGATGGTATGGCTGAAATTTGCAAAGAATCTCCCATACCTGTAGCTCTCGATGAAGAACTAATTGGCATAAAATCAGAAAATAAAGCGTATGTAATTGAAAAAATAAAACCTGCTTACATAATATTGAAACCAAGTTTGCTTGGCGGATTTAAGCAATCGGAAGAATGGATTAAATCAGCAGAAAAGAAAAATGTAAAGTGGTGGATTACATCAGCTTTAGAATCTGATATCGGATTAAATGCTATAGCACAATGGACTTATACACTGCATTCAGAAATTCCGCAAGGATTGGGAACTGGACAATTGTTTCACAATAATATTCCTTCTCCCTTAGAAATCAGCAATGCTAAACTATACTATAAACAAGATAAAAATTGGAATCTGGCATCAATTTTAAAATGAAACAGGAAGAAATTCAACTCGATGGAATTTTCTACAATAAAATAAATATTCAGAAAATAAAGAAAGACTGCCAACCAAACGATACGTGGGAAAATGCCATCTTTTATTTTCTGAATGAATGGTTCAATGACAGGGACTATGTCATTACCCACACTTCAGGTTCCACCGGAATTCCTAAAGAAATACGATTAAGCAAAAATGCCATGCGTAATTCAGCCAGAATGACGAATGCTTTTTTCCATTTAAACAAAACCAAAACAGCCTTGCTTTGTCTTCCTGCATCTTATATAGCCGGTAAAATGATGCTTGTACGAGCTATCGAAGGCGGCTATAACCTTATTACAAAAGAGCCAAAAGCAAATCCTTTTGAGAATTTTGAACAAACTATAGATTTTACAGCTATTACACCCTATCAGTTACATTTTTCAGTTGAAACTTTAAAATCTAAAAATATTGGTAATATTTTAGTTGGAGGAGGAAAAATAAGTTCTACACTCGAAAAAGCGGTTAAAAATTTATCAGCTCGGTTTTACGAAACTTATGGCATGACCGAAACTTGCTCACACATTGCTTTACGATGCTTGAATGGCGCAAATCAGTCTGATTTTTTTACACTGCTCGAAGGAATTTCAATCAGGCGTAATGAGAAAGGTTGCCTGGCAATTTCAGCGCCACATTTGCTTAGTAACGAAATTCAAACAAACGATATTGTTGAAATTTCAGACAAAAAATCGTTTAAATGGCTCGGTAGAGCAGATTTGGTTATAAATAGCGGTGGAATAAAAATGAATCCTGAACAAATTGAAAAGAAACTGGAAAATCTTATTCCTTACAATTTTTTTATTGGATCGGTTGCAGATGAAATAACCGGGAATAAAATTGTACTGATAATTGAAAGTACTGACAAATCAATTAAATCGGAATTATTTGTCAATATTAAAAAAGTATTATCGAAATACGAAACTCCAAAAGAAATCAGTTTTGTACCACAGTTTATTTATTCAGCGGGCAATAAAATACTCCGGAATGATACTTTAAAATTGATTTTTGGAGAATAAAGTTTATGATTGAATTTCAATTTTTGTAGAAACACAAAAACTTAAATAATTGATTTTTGAAAAGAATTTCAAATATAAATATCTTCATTCTACCATT
>CAYQWD010000589.1:0-1642 GCA_964420955.1 uncultured Paludibacter sp.
AATAAAATCGTTGGGAATTTCAATACCTACAAAATCAATTTTTAAATCTGCTTTATTTTTTAAAATAAATTCTGCATAATTTTTACCTAAATTGTATTTTGATTTTAAATCATTTTCTGATAAATTATACCATTTATGAATACTAAATAGTCCAATATTTAAAAGGGTGTTTATATCTCAGTTTTATAAATTTTAGGAATGCCGTAATTTTGTTCCTAAAAAAACTAAAAGATATGGCCAATCCGTTTATTATAGAAGTCAAAGAAAATATAAGTGAATTAAAACAAATCCAGCGTCAATATGGAGAATTAATAGGTAAGAGAATACTAATGTTGATAGTGATTAAAAAACATCAAGACAAAGGTGGTATTTCCAAGAGAGCGCTATCAGAAAAAACAGGAATAAATCATAATAGCATTGTCAAATGGCGTAAAATGTATCTGAAAGGTGGACTTGCCTCTCTATTAGTTCACGGTCGAATAGGATTTAAAAAACCTATCCTAACTCCAGAACAACATAAATCTATAGAAAATAAGCTCAATACTCCCAATAATGGGTTACAAGGCTATGTAGAAATACAACGATGGGTTAAAGAAGAACTAGGAATCGATATGGCCTATACTACATTACTTCAATATGTACAAAAGCATTTTGGAACTAAGATAAAAGTAGCACGTAAATCTCATATAAAAAAAGATGCGGAAGCTGTAGAGTCTTTTAAAAAAACTTTGGTCAAAAAATAGAAGAAATAGCCTTTAAAGCTCCATTGGAGTTTACAGAGGTCAACATCTACTTTCAAGATGAGAGCAGATTTGGCCTTTTTACCCGAAATGGAAAAATGCTTACCGCAAAGGGAGTAAAGCCTATTTGCCCTTTTCATCAAGTATTTAAATCAACCTATTTGTTTGGCGCATTTTCTCCAATAGACGGCGATAGTTTTTCACTCGAATTGCCCCATTGTAATGCCAATACTTTTCAAGTTTTCATAAATGAATTTGCGACACATAGGCCACACGAGTATAAAATTGTAGTTCTGGATAATGGCGCTTTCCACAAAGCGGCACATCTACAAATTCCTAAAAACATAAGTCTCTTATTTCTTCCACCGTATAGCCCAGAACTCAATCCTGCTGAAAAAATGTGGGCAAACTATAAAAGGGCTTTTAGTAATCAATTGTTTAAAAATCTCGATGACTTGAGCAATTTCATACAGGAACATACTCAATTATTAAATGCAGACATCATAAAATCTATTTGCGCATTTTCATATATTTTCTCCCACTCTTATTGGACTACTTAATACATGTAAATGGTATTACATCCTGTCAATGCCTAAATATGGTTGACCGAATTAACTTTCTTTTTACTACTTTTTAAATTACATTCCATAGAGAGATTTGAGGTGGAGGTTTTTGGGGTACAGCCCAAAGGGCTGAAAAAGCCCTCAGACTGCACATTACATTCCGTCGTTGAGTTCTCAGCGTCGGTTTTTGGGGTTTTGCAAAGATACTCTTTTTCGAATGAATCTGGTGTTTTTCTTTTTAACTCAATGTGTAATTTATTTGAGTTATAAAGTTTCACTGTTCGGTCAACTTCTTTTACGAGCTCCTCGAATGTTTTTATATCTCTGTGAATCAAATAG
>CAYQWD010000590.1:0-1641 GCA_964420955.1 uncultured Paludibacter sp.
GTGAATCTGCGTTCTGTTTTTTGTCATGTACCAAGTTTTGGTTGATTAAAAATGTTTTATGACATTTCGTTTTTCGAAACTTGAAATATATTTTCTACAGTCTGCTTTTATTGTTTATTTACAAATTTTCTCCAAAGGATTTTCTTTGTTGAGATACCATTCATTGGTAGAATAAGAAATGCTATTAAGTTGTCTTTTCGGTTCAATTTAATTACTTTTGTACCACTAACTTTTTAGTTTGAAATCATGAACATACTACTGCTTGGCTCAGGAGGCCGCGAACATGCACTCGCATGGAAAATTGCTCAGAGTCCGAAATTAAAGAAGCTGTTTATTGCACCTGGCAATCCCGGTACAGCACAGCATGGAATCAATTTGCCAATTGAAGCAAATAATTTTGTTGCTCTCAGAGAAGCTGTAATTGAAAATCAAATCGGCATGATTTTGGTTGGACCAGAAGATCCGTTGGTTAAAGGCGTAGTTGATTATTTTGCCAACGATCCGTTATTGTGTAACGTTCCCGTTATTGGACCCGATAAATTTGCAGCTCAACTCGAGGGAAGCAAAGATTTTTCGAAACAGTTTATGCTCAGGCATCACATACCTACTGCCGGCTATTTAAGCGTTACTGCAAAAAACATCGACGAAGGGATACATTTTATAAAAAAAATGCAACCGCCTTACGTTCTAAAAGCCGATGGATTGGCAGCAGGAAAGGGAGTTTTAATTATTTTCAGTTTACAAAAAGCAATTGAAGAACTTCGTTTGATGCTTAATGGAAAATTCGGAAATGCAAGTAAGACTGTGGTTATTGAAGAGTTTCTCTCTGGTATTGAGTGTTCGGTTTTTGTGATTACCGATGGGAAAAACTATAAAATTTTACCCGAAGCAAAAGATTACAAACGTATTGGCGAGGGAGACAAAGGACTTAATACCGGAGGTATGGGAGCAGTTTCGCCTGTATCTTTTGCAAATTCTACTTTTATGAAAAAAGTAGAAGACCGCATTATTCGACCAACAATAAACGGGCTCTACAGCGAAGGCATTAAATATAAAGGTTTTATATTTTTTGGATTGATAAATATCAATGGCGATCCTTATACTATTGAATATAACGCACGCTTGGGCGACCCCGAAACTGAAGTAGTTATGTTAAGGTTGAAATCGGACTTAGTTGACTTGCTCGAAGGAGTTGCAAAAGGGAATCTGAATGAAAAAAACATAGAGTTTGATGAGCGTACAGCTACTACAGTGATGCTCGTATCAGGTGGCTACCCCGGCGATTACAGTAAAGGTTTTACAATTACCGGATTAGAAAATGTATCTGATAGCATAGTTTTTCATGCTGGCACTGCAGGCTATGGAGCAAATATTGTAACAAACGGAGGAAGAGTTCTTGCTGTCAGTTCATATGGTAAAACCAAAGAAGAAGCGCTCGCCAAATCATATAGAAATGCCGAACTGATTCATTACGAAGGGAAATACTGCCGAAAAGATATCGGATTCGATTTGTAAAACATCAGGCTGAAATTCAAAAAAAAAATATAATTTCTACTTTAACACCGCCCAATTAAAACAATCGGGAGATAATTAGTCGAGCCTTAAAAAGCCCATTTACGATTATAAAAAATTAAAAAAATG
>CAYQWD010000591.1:0-1637 GCA_964420955.1 uncultured Paludibacter sp.
TTGGCTGTGTCAGCAGGCATGATCGTCTTGGCCGGAGTGCTGGCGCTGAAAATACCGAAGATGGTCGAACATTAAGTGGTGGTTGCATTCTATGTTGTTGAACAGCATCAGTGGAGCTAAAAATTGGCTTTTTTAAGCTACAATACCCCTAACATAACGCTTAGGAACACTTATGCCCCTCTCGTGGAACGAAATCAAAACCCGCGCAACGGTTTTTGCTAAAACTTGGCAAGACGCCAGTAATGAAGACAGCGAAGCCAAGCCTTTCTTAATCGATTTTTTCGAGGTGTTTGGCATCACTAATAAACGCCTTGCTAGTTTTTATTAAATAGCCCATAATCAGCGAATTATCAACCAATTAAGGATAAAGAAAATGGATTTTCTTGATCAGATTAAAGTGTTGGCTTCTCGCGTAGAAAATACACGCTCACTTATTCAAACAGAGGAAGCAACCAAAAATGCTATGGTAATGCCGTTTATTCAGGCATTAGGATATAACGTATTTGATCCAACAGAGGTTATACCTGAGCTTATTGCCGATGTTGGTACTAAGAAGGGTGAAAAGGTTGATTATGCTATTCTGAAAGAGGGCAAACCGATCATCATTTTTGAATGTAAGTCTTGTACTTCTGATCTCAATGTTAATCACGCATCACAGCTATTTCGTTATTTTCATGTTACCGAAGCACGATTTGCTGTACTGACAAATGGTCTTGTGTACAAGTTTTTTACAGATCTTGACCAACCTAATAAGATGGATGAAAAACCCTTTTTAGAATTTAATATTCTTACTTTCAAAGATGGTGAAGTTGATGAGCTTAAAAAGTTCACAAAGTCGGCATTTGATGTTGAGTCGATTCTTAATACTGCGAGTGATTTAAAGTATGCTAGAGCTATTCGTCATGTTATTGCTGACTTGATGATTAATCCTACTGATGATTTTGTTAAGCTTGTAGCGGGTGATTTACTTCAAGGAAAACGATTTACACCTGCAATAAAAGAGCAGTTTTCGACTATAACCAAGAGAGCATTTCAGCAGCTTATTTCTAATAAAATTAATGAAATATTGAATAATGCAATGCGACCAGATAGTGAGGTTGTTGCTGGTTTGTCAGCAGCGGAGGCTAATGCAGCTGAGGTTATTGAGTCTAACGTCGATGATGGTAAAGAAATCATCACTACGAAAGAAGAGTGGGAAGGTTTTTATACCATTAAATCAATTCTTCGTGATGTTGTCTCACCAAAACGTATTTTTATGAGAGATGCTCAGACTTATTGTGCGATTTTGCTAGATGACAACAATCGTAAGCCAATTTGCCGATTGAGATTCAATAATCCAGCTAGGTTAGTTATTGGCTTGTTTAGTGGTAAAGATGAAGAGCGTATTAGTATTTCAGATATTGATGATATACATAACTTTGCAGAGCGTCTTAAATTAACTGTATCTGGTTATGAACAGGCATAATTAGGAGCGTTACTGTTGTTGGGCTACATCTTCGATGCCGCCTATGGTTACAAAGACGCGAATAATGATGGTGAACGTGTGGTATTTTTGTTCGATTTGTATCAGAAAATGACGAGCTTGTTGGCGGTGGAGAAGGGGAAACAGTCGAGTAAGAAAAAATAGGGTAGAATGA
>CAYQWD010000592.1:0-1620 GCA_964420955.1 uncultured Paludibacter sp.
ATCAGACTTTCATCAACCATATAGTTCACAATTTCACGGGGAGTATAAAACGATCCGGTTTGTTTTCGGGCTGTTTCCTGCGTTTCGGGATTGAAAGCTCCCAGCAGATTTTCAAACACTTTACCCAGTAATTCGGGATCAAGCGCTACTTCCACTTCCACAGGTGTGTTTTCTTCTACTGTAAAGTTGTAGCGGTTAAGTATTTCAATAATACCGGACACCTTCACACTCTTCATTTTCTTATCATTATACTCACTACTCAGGTCAACCTTGCTTTCTTTTGCAAAGAAAAGTGCATTGGGTAAATTAGCCTGAAACTTTTTATTTCGGCTAAATCCATCCCAATTGTAGATTTTACCATCTTTTTCTTTATGGTCGAGGCATTCAAACAATCCACCATTCAGAAATGGAACCTGACTGAACAGCTCCATGATTTTGGCCGTATCATTTTTGAATTCCTTTTTGTAGCGGTAAAGGTTTTTATCGTTGCAGGTACTTCGGTTTACGGCAAAGTTTTTATCCTCGGCAAATCCACGCTTGCCAATTTCCTGATTGAGCGTAGCAAAAAAGAGGTTCTGTAAGATGGCGCGGTAATAATTAGTTCGTTCTTCGCTTTCGGCATCAAAGTCAACCAGAATATCCGACAATGCAGCAGGATCAAAAAGGTCTTTTGTAATTAAACTCTTTTGTTTTAAAAACCAAGCAAATATCAAACGGGTTATCAGTCGGATAACATTTTCCGAATTATATTTCTCATTATCGCTGTCATCGGAAATGTCGTTGGGGAAGGATACATTTTTGATAGCCCAAAAATACCAGTTTGATAATTCTTTGTAAAAATCTTTGGTGAGTTGTTCTACACTGAATGCCTGTTGGATATTGTCTAAAGAATCAAATTTACAATTTCCAATCCGCTCTACAAATGTCCGGTTAGTTTTCGAGTCGGGCTCAACAAAATAGGTATATCTTTTCCAGGGAGTAAATTTATTGGTTTTATCGCCGTAGTTTCGCCGAATGAAACTGAAACGGAATCGCCCATCCTGGTCGTAAAACACAAAAACCGCCCCGTCTTTAAAATCTTCTTTCAGTGCTTTTTTGGCTATTTCGTATTGTGCTTTTCGGGAACTTCGCGAAGTGAGTTCACCCGAAAACTTGCAGGTAAACACCATTAATTTATCGGTATTCTCGTACTCAATTTCACCGAGTTTTGTCAGATTTTCAAAATTCGGGTAATCCGAAACCAACTCCGACATTTGCTCTTCATAATCGACAAAAGTAGCGTTCTGACTGCTGATAAAACGAACAAGATGGTTATTGGAAAACGCAGAAATAAGTGTATCAATCATAGGTATAGTATATTAAGAATGCAGCGTGTGGTGTGTTTTTTTAACTTTTACAAAAATATAGATTTTGTTTGATAAAAAACCACTGTAAGATTTTTAATCAGTAGTTTTTCTCTTAGTACCTGACAAAAAAAAGAACGCAGAATCCGATAGCTATCAGGAGACTGATGAAAATATTAAAAAAAGATTAGAATTTACCCGACAGACCGCAAAATAGCGGTCAAGTCATTTTTGAACGCAAATTACGCAAATTACGCAAATTTATTTAAATTAAAAT
>CAYQWD010000593.1:0-1618 GCA_964420955.1 uncultured Paludibacter sp.
GGTATAAAATCCAGAATATCTTTAATCAGATTATTGGTTTTTCGGGCGCACCAGTTGTTAATCGTGTCTTTTGCCCAGCTTTGGGTGAAATCAAGTTCACGAATTTCAGCATCGAAGTAAGTCTTGTTTGTTTCGAGAAAAGTCTTTTTTACTGCATAACCTGTTCGAAACCAAATAGAATTGGCAAGACTTAATTTCGTAAGCGGATCGATTACAGGTAATTGTGTCTGCATTACCTTGTAATATTCGTTGATATCTTCATCTGACAAGCCTGAAAGTTTCAGGGTGTTTTCCATTTCAATGCGGGTTGAGCCTACGGCACCGTTCATGGTCATGCCCAACGCCATGCTTACACTCAATGGCGACATAAAAACGTTGGTGTCTTTAACATCTGCAATAGTTTTACGGAGTAAATCAAAAGCAAATTCGTTGTCCTGTGTAATTCTTTTTTCAAGTCCGGCACGCAATTTCAGAGCGCCTGCTTCAGGAATAATGTCAGTATTGTTCTTACATCCGGAAATTAAGATTATGAATGCAAAAAACTGAAAATAGATTTTTTGAAAATGAGTTTTCATAATATTTTCAATTATTAATCTGTAATGAATTCTTGTTTATAAATGCTTTAATTTTTTGAAGTTCTATCGTCTTTGTTCTTTGCTCTTAACTCTGTTTTACAATTTAAACCTTAACCCTGCATTAAATCCTACAACCAATGGCTGTTGTGTTCGTGCGCTTCGAGGTTGATTATTATCGAAATACCAGGTTACCGATGGTTCAAAATATGTTGA
Organism: uncultured Paludibacter sp.; assembly: GCA_964420955.1. GTDB lineage: Bacteria > Bacteroidota > Bacteroidia > Bacteroidales > Paludibacteraceae > Paludibacter. The sequence continues at coordinate 789 of CAYQWD010000593.1, forward strand.
AATATCTTTAAAAATATCGTAAGAGAATCCTGTTGCTCCGCTTAACGACCACTGAAATCCATCTATTTTGGTTTTTGCTACTGTTTTATAAGTGTAGTTGCCCATATAAGTATATTGATTGTAAATGGATCGGAGACCTTTTTCAAGCATAATTCCACCAGATAAATAAATATTCCATTTGTTATGTTTGGATATGATGTGTTTCAGATTTAAAGGAATTCCCAGATAGTGTAAATTCATATCGGCTTTAACATCGCCCCAACTCGATTGCTTGTAATATGTTGCCATATAGGTATATATCAAGCCACTTTCAATACTCAAGTCAGGAGCGAAAGATTTGCTCAGTTTCAATCCGAATGAAAGTGGCGCGATGTCAGTAATGCTTGAAAACTCGTTAGGCGCCATAATTCTCGCATAGGTTGTATTAATATCTGCAAGGTTTTCGTAAGCAGGAGCAAAATCTTTTAAACCGGAAACACTGAAATCGACACCACCTCCCGAGCCAAATGCAGCAGCAAGCAGAGGCCGTTCATTTTTTCGTTTCGGACGGACATATTCTTTTATTGGCGGAGTTGTCAGTTCGTTTAATATGTTAACCTGCGATTCGGTTTGTTTGTTATCTAAATCAGAATTGTTTTGATCTGTGTTGTTTGCACTCGCTTTTTCAGTTACTGAAGAAACATTTTGAGTTGTTTCGGTTTCAGTATCAGCAACAATTATTGATGTTTTATTGTCTGCAATTAATAATACATTTTTTTCTGAATTTGATTTTGTTTGATAAGATTTCGTATCGCCCGTAACTTTAGCGTGTTTAGTTTCAAAAGAACTTT
>CAYQWD010000594.1:0-1614 GCA_964420955.1 uncultured Paludibacter sp.
CGCAAAGATAACTCCTACGGAGTAAACTATAAACTAATTTTGAACATCTACTTATCAAAAAATTATGCGTATTAAATCTGAAAAAGAACCAAGTTGTTTTATTTGATATTATTATTAATTCATCATCCGAGTGAAACCGGGAGTAATATAATTAAATCACCACATACCTTATTTCTGAAATTAACAGTTAATTCGGATTGATTCAAAAAATCAATTTATAGTGCTTTTTGTTTAATGCCGGATTAAAAAAAACAATTCCTGTTTCAAAAACATCAAGTGTTGCTGTTACTTTATCGTTTTGTTTTATCTGTTCCCAGGCTTGTTTCATGCCAAATGACCAGTAAATATCATCAATAAACATTATTGTATTTTCATTAACTTTTGAAACACATTGAACGAAGTAATCCATTAAAGGTTCGAATCTATGATTTGCATCAATAAAAATAAAATCAATTTTTGGTAATTCTTCCAGCGCTTTTTCAAGCGTAGTATCAATATTGCCCTCGATGATTTCAATATTATTTAAACCGAGATTATCAAAAATTGTTTTAGCAACTTTGGAAGTTTCAGGACAACCTTCGAGGGTTAATATTTTTGTTGAAAAATTATTTGCTGATAAATACGCAGTTGTAATTCCAAGTGAAGTACCAAGTTCGAGTATATATTCCGACTTGAAATAAACTGCAGTACGATAAAGTAATTGGGCTATTTTTTTTCGTTTGAGCGATTTGTGTGCTATTTCTGAAATTTTTCTTTTTTTACTTTTACAAGCACCAAAATCTGTTACAAAAATCTCATTATGATTGTTAAAAAGCTTTTCCCTTTGCTGTTCGATAGTTTTAAAAATGTAATAAGGATGTTTTTCGTAAATTACATTTTCAACAAACTGAAACACAAAGGGCGAATGAATTCCATGTCCGCGTGTATTGTGTGCGGTGAGCAAATGTCGCAAATAATGATATATTAGTACAAGTTTCAATTTATGAAGCTGATATTTTTTTAAAAAAACGTATGTATGATTTTTTCCTTCATTAAAAATTTCATTAACAAACACCGGCTTGTTTAATTGTTGTTTTTTGAATTCAGCAATTCCGTATATTTTTTAACATCAGAAAGAATTTCCATTGATGTTTTTAAATCCTTGTCGGTACGCAGTGAAAATTCAATTTCTCCTTTTTGAAAAAAATATCTTTTAATAATTTCGAGACTGAGCAATTCGGATATTTCTGCTTTATTATCAATAATATTTTTCGAAATATCAGGTACTAATTTTGCTTTCAGAGCATCGAATTCAGCTTTTGCCAATGTATCGAGCCCTTCGAAAGCTGCAACATCATACAATTCCTGAAAATATTTTTCAGTTTGAGATGTGTATGTAAATTTTTGATCGATAAGATAATTTCTGAAATCATTAAATACAGCATCGGAAAGTGCAAATTCCGAAGGTTTTGAAATTGTTGTGTTTTTTGCAAAATACCGTGTGGCAAAATCGAAATAATGATTTTGAGCGTAAATGTAATATGCAATATTAATTTTCCGGTTGTCCTGCGTAACAATATCGGGTACAATTCCGCCACCATCGCGCACTTTGCGTCCATTTTTTGTACTGAAAAC
>CAYQWD010000595.1:0-1614 GCA_964420955.1 uncultured Paludibacter sp.
CCATAGAAAGTGTTGGCAGAATTATCGCCTAAAGTTACGATATTGTTTGAGTAAGTAGCGGCGACGAAATCAGCCTTAATCCCAAAAACAGAAGCAGTTGAACCTGTATCGGTAGCCGATAAACTGTGTATGAAATTTTGTGAACACACATTGGCTCCGGTAGGTCCTGAAAAATAAATTCCAGAAATATGTCCGTCGAAATTATTGCTCTCGTTATACAAGTTGTAAATTGTATTCCCTGTAGCTGTTTTTACTTTTGTTAAAATACCAAAAGCAACGCCGGCTACCGAAGCTTTAAAATCGGTTAAATTGTTGCTGTTTTTAATCCTTAAATTGTAAATACTGTTTCCTGTTACTGTAGCAGTACCTTGTTCAACAAAGATGCCGTTAATTTTACCAGCGGTATTTAGAGTTGAATTTTCAGTATTATTTGTCAGATTTGCAATTGTGTTATTCGAGATATTAGCGTTAGATGAAGAACTGTTAACATAAATTCCATAAACCTCTTGTACATTCTGCAAACTTTTTGAATGACTCTGAATACTATTAGGAGTACTGGTGCTTCCAATTATATTATTGGTTAATGTAATATTACCATCAGGAATTAAATAGATGGGGATAATATTTGTTGCAAAGTTGTCATTATTATAAGCCGAAATTGACCCAATTTGATTGTTATTATATATTGCTGATCCAGAAACACGACTATAAATACCATAAACATTTGCTTCGGTAGCGCCCGATGTGATTTTTATGGAGCCGGTATCTGTTGAAGCTCCGATAATATTCCCTATTATCTTTCCATTATTCGTAATAGAAGCGTCATATATTCCATACCAATAACCACGCCCGGAATTACTCCATTCAAAATTACTTATAGTGTTTCCTATTATTTCGAGCTGTAAATTGTTTAGACAAAAAATACCATAAAATGTATTATTATTTGTATTTGTCTTTGTCCAAGGGGTGCCGCCGCACTTTGGGGCGCTTCCGCCAATATAATTTTCTGTAATATTTAAACCACTTCCACTGGTAATACTTATTATAGAATAATTAGAAGCAGAATTAGGAGAAGAGCTTTTTGTTTCATAAAAACTATTGCCTGAAATAGTCCAATTCGAGGCATTCAAATCGGTTTTTATTCCAACAGAATAGTTCCCATATGTATAATTCAGAAAATCAAAAAAATTATTATTTCTAATAGTAATATTCCTGTTGTGAGGGTTGTTACTATTACCAGTTGAAAAAATAGAAGCAAATGGCCGCAGAGTATTATCTGCTGATGTTATATTGTTGTTTTCTATATTGTTATTGGAATTTCCTGTTATATTAACTGCTGATCCAAAACATAAAGTTCCTCCCATGGCTGTTGCTAAAGAAGCACCCTTAATGGTGCAATACTTTACTGTATTGTAAGTTGCATCGTTTACAAAATAAATTGTAGAGGTATTTTGTGTAGTCGAATTACTTGAATTTATCAACGTCAGGTCAATTTCGTTTCCGATTCCATTTACCCGTCCGTCAATCGTTACATTATCCGCTCCATTTAAATTAATCAAAGGCGCAGCCAGATTACCTGAAATAGTTAAGCCGGAAGTTGTTGGGTAAATATTA
>CAYQWD010000596.1:0-1605 GCA_964420955.1 uncultured Paludibacter sp.
TTATTTTATTGATATTCTTTTGTTTATGCAGTTTTTAAGGCTCGACTAATTAATTGATAAGAACTTGCTGTGGCTTTTTTGCTTTTTGGGCGATTAGTTTACAAATACGAATTTTGAAGTATCAATATTATGCATTAAAACTATTTAATTTAACCGTAAAAGTACTTCCACTGCCAATTTCGCTTTCAACAATAATTTCACCACCCTGCGCTTCAATAAATTCTTTGCTAATGGATAAACCTAAACCACTGCCTTCTTTTAGAGTACCAGGAACACGAAAATAACGGTTGAAGATTTTTTCCTGATATTCGGGTGCAATTCCCACGCCCGAATCTCTGACTGAAATCAAGACCTTATCATTTTCTTCACTAATATTCAAAAAAACTGTGGATTTTTCAGGAGAATAACGAATGGCATTGGAAATTAAATTTGTTAACACCCATGCCGTTTTTTCGTTATCTGCTTGAACTTTTGAAATGGTTTGAGAACATTCTATTTCAAATTTAATTTTTTTATTATCAGCCTGTGTTTTAATTGCACTGATAGCATAGTTTAGCAGTTCTTTAGGTTCTACAGGCATGATGGAAAGTTGTATATTTCCACTTTCGATTTGTGTTATATTCAGAAGTTCGCCGGTAATTTTCAGAAGTCGATTGGTATCGTCTTTTATACTGTCGAGCAATTGAGTTTGGTCATCGTTCAACTTACCTATTCGTACATTTTCTAAAAGTTGTAAACTCATTTTTATGGAAGAAATAGGGGTTTTTAGTTCATGTGAAATAGTGGCGATAAAATTGGTTTTTGCAGAATCAATTTCTTTATATTCAGTAACATTACGCAAAATAATAACATGACCTACTAAACGAGGTGTTTGCTCTCCAGTTGGTATAATGGAAATATGAAAAGTTTCTTTTTCAAAATACTTTTCATTATTGTCGGTAAATATTTTTAAAGGAACGCTCTTTAACTTGCCATTATTCTCATTTGTGTCTAAACTCTGCGTGAGTGTTCTTAGCAAATCATTTTTATCGGATAATTCATTTATAGAATGATTAATACATTCGGTTTCGTTTAAATTAAGTATCTGAAGAGCTTTGGGGTTAACAAAAATTACTTTTTCATTTTCGTCCAAACCGATAACAGGATCGGACATGACGTTGATAAGTGTCTCAATCCGTTTTTTTTCCAGCATTATTTCCGATAGATTCGAGTGATTGTATTCTTCCAGCTTTTCGGCCATTGTATTGAAGGACTGTGCCAATTGGACGAATTCACTATTTCCTTTGAAATAGATACGTTCCGAATAATTTTTATCGGCAATTTGGCGAATACTTTCTGTTAATTCTTTTATTGGTTTTGCAATAGCAGTAGGGATATTTACCAAAAGAAAAAATGATATTAGTATACAAAGTGTTCCTAAAATGTTCATCCACCAAAAAGCCTTGTTTGTTGTACTCTTAGCAATTTCATTTTTGTGCTGAATGGCAGACATATTCATCTCTAAAATTTTTGAAAGAGCCGTTCTGATTTTTAGTTGATTATTATCGTCATTAGGATTTTTTCTTAGTACTTCGAATGAACTTCTTAATTCTGCAGTAGCCTCTT
>CAYQWD010000597.1:0-1604 GCA_964420955.1 uncultured Paludibacter sp.
TTTGCCCTGATTCATAGTGAATTTGCAGTATTTGCGTCATTCTTAGAATGGAACTGTAGGGGTAATTATCCCTAGAAAGATAAACGGTAGGGCGAACGCATTTAAAAATTTTGACCAATTTTCTTGTTAATGAATGATTATAAAAAGGGGGAATGAAGAGTTCCTTTTATATAGCGACAAAGAAGTAGCCTTCCAGCTACTTTACTAGACTATTTTGGATATTCATAACAATAATTGTTTAAGAATAGTTAAAATTTTTATTTTTTTTGTCTAGCAATGAGGTAACCCTTCTTTTGCTAGACACTGCAAATATAGGGATTTTCCCGCAAATGAGGCGATTTTTTTGCTTGTTTTTCAGAGAATTTTACGCTAGATTGAAGGGAATCTAATCACAAAACACTTTCAGGAGGTGGAAGACCCCCGAAGACGCCACAAAGGGAACTTCAAGTACCCACTAGAAGAGATACTTTTCTTAGGTTTATCTGCATCATTATCAGGCGTTTATGAAGATTTTCATCAAGTCGTAATTTTCGCTGAGCAACGACTGGAATGGCTGCGCAAATTCTATCCTTATACCAATGGAATTCCTTCGCACGATACGATGGAGCGAGTGTTTTCTCTACTTGATCCAAAATGCTTTCATCAAGCTTTCTTCAACTTCTTTAGCGAGCTATTATCTATCCATTCAGACCATTCTCATATTGCAATTGATGGAAAAACAATGCGCAGAACCTACGACAAGTATAAAAAACAAAAGCCGCTTCATATGGTTTCAGCGTTTTCTACTGAATTTGGATTTACTTTTGCTCAAGAAAAAGTTTCTAAAAAATCTAATGAAATCACAGCTATTCCAAGGGTTCTTGATTTGATTGATTTGAACAATAAAGTGGTTACGATAGATGCCATGGGTACTCAAAAAGAGATTGCTCGTAAAATTGTTGAAGGGGGCGGAGATTATATTTTATCGGTAAAAGAAAATCATAGCAATCTATTTAAAGATATCGAAAAGTCGTTTTTTCGTATTAAAGAAATAGATGAAAACATCTCTCAAAACCAAGGGGAACACGGCCGATTGGAAGTTCGAAAATGCTGTGTAACCAACCAGTTGAATTGGGTTAGTGGAAAAAATGACTGGACAGGTGTTCGGTCGATTATTTGGATTCAAACCGAACGATATATCAAATCAACTGGCAAAAAACAATTTCAAAATAGATACTACATTTCAAGTCTAGACTTAGGTGCCAAATATTTTAATAAAACCATCCAAAGGCATTGGGCAATAGAAAATGAGTTGCACTGGAAGTTGGATTTAGTGTTCAAAGAAGATAGTCAGAGAAAACGAAAAGGAAATTTACCCGAAAACATTAATATTCAAAGTAAAGCTGCCATTTGCTTCTTAAATCAGTCTCGGCTAAATTTATCATCAAAACAAAAACTCCTTAAAGCTATGCTAGACCCTGATATCCTTGAAAACCTGCTATTTCCTTAAATGCGTTCGCCCTAATAAATTATTGATATATTTGTTGCTGGCACGCCTCCTTCAGGTCTTGCTGCTGTTTCTATCGGAATACTATACGTAGCCGCTCCATTCACCACATCGGCAT
>CAYQWD010000598.1:0-1601 GCA_964420955.1 uncultured Paludibacter sp.
TATCCGACAACGTAAATCAGCGTTCTATTTTCTTCAAAATCATATATATATATAAATTTTTCGTCATGTACTTAGTTCAGGAGTTTTAAAAAACATGAACAAGGTAAAGGAGCAGAATGACAATCATTTTTTAATTTAGGTGAGTGTTCAAAATTATTTTATATTATTACTCCCTGGTAGTATCCACTTTTCTATGAATATGATGGAACGGGATAACCTACCACAGCGTTTTTTCCATACAATTTCTTTATCCCCGATTGACATCGGGATTTTCCGCCACCTCGGAATCTCGGAATCTCGGAAAACTCGATATGTACAGCGCACACCTCCGGTGTGATGGATTTTGCAGTAATGGTTTAAAAATATTTGGATCACATATTAGCCGATTGCATTGCCATAAAAAAAGCTATACCGTTTCGGGTATAGCTTTTTATCAGTATTGGTTTTTACTCTACTGGAGTATTTATAAAGTATTCCTCTTCTATGTAAAATAAATCATTTTCGGGATTTCCCGGAATTACCCTCGATGACAAAACCAGCGAAATTTCATTGTCGAGAGAAATAATTTCTATAATAGGCGTTGAGTATGCACGTTTAATGTTGATATCTGTAGTTTCCATTTTTTATAGTTTTTCTAAGTTGATTATTATTCTATTACAATTTTTACAGAAGTAATATCAGTTCCGTTTTTTACTTTTACGATATAAACTCCCGGTATCAAAATTTTGTCCACAACTGTAGTTACCCCTGAAAGCGATTTGTTGACAATGGCTTGTCCCACTGCATTGTAAATGGTTGCCGAAGCGTTAAACATTAATTCACGGTTGCAAATAACTGTAATTTTGTTATCTCCATTTCTGAAAACAGTAATGTTTCCACCGTTTGCATTTATCAAATCGGTAGTCATGTCGGGTGCGCGGAAAATCAAGCTGAAACGGTTGTAATTGTCGGTTTTTGAAGAAGTAAAGTTGACATCAACGGCATCGGTCAATTGGTAAACGGTTTCCGTAGTGTTGTCGAGCAATAAAACCTTCGTTTCGGCATCGAAATTAGTAACTTCTTTGGCTCTGATTGTATATGAGCCTGCAGCAGGAACACTAAATCCGAGCGGCACAACTTTTTCGTTTTTAAACACACCGAGCGTATTTATGGATAAAACTTCGTCGTTTACTTTGGTATAAAGTTGCGGTAACGAAGTTTGACTCATTTTGCGCGAGTCGTACAAATCGTAGGTGTCCGAGGCTTTGGCATTGAACAGCACGACAGTTTCATCGGTGTTTGTGCCATCAGTTATCTGAAGTTTCACGGTTTTTTTATCGTTTTGGAAAGCAGATTTTGCACGCAGACGATTTTCCGGATTAACTTGATGACCGCGCATAGAGTTGTTGAGTATTAATGAGGCATCCGAAACGTTTTTATCAAAAGTCTCAACCCAGAAAGCCTGCATGGGAGCAATCCACTTAATGTTTTCATCGGTTACTTCGCCGGCTTGTGGATTTGTTGTGGCATACGTTCCGGCTGCGGCATTATAGGTGTAAAGCGAGTTTCCATTGGAGCGTACCCAAATTGTAGCACGGGTGCTGTTTGGTGAATCATGTTCT
>CAYQWD010000599.1:0-1600 GCA_964420955.1 uncultured Paludibacter sp.
TTGCTGAACAAAGTTGCTTTTTCTTCATCACTTGCTTCGTTCAAAAATCCGATAAATGCTGCATTAGGTTCATCAATAAGCATCTGTTCGCTTTTTTTGATTCCGGCATATTCACATGCTGCAAGAACATCAGTGCGCTGGTTTGCCTGAAACGATGCGGGAACAGTTACAATTACATTCTCCCATATTTTATCCGATTCCAGTATATGCTTTCTGCAATAGTTAAGTATTTTGCCTGCAACTTTTGAAGCATCATCTAAATCTTCACGTACAGCATGTTTGTACAAAGGCCTTATGCTGACTCCAAGGTCGAGTTTCCAATGATAAAACAAATTTTTGTCTTTTTCAAATTCAGGATGACCCTTTAACCTGTAAAGTTTATTGCCCACATACATTTTTTTATTTGCATCAACTCCTATTATGGATGCAAGCATTTCCGATTGATCATAACCATCATATTCAAGTGGTGAGTATTGAGGTATTGTCAGTAATTTTACATGTAAATGTCCCTTGCGTGAACCTTTATGGCTCATATCAATACATGTTACAACGGTATATGTTGTTCCAAGATCAATACCATAGTACATTCCTGAATTTATAAGGCTTATCTCTTTAATGTATTTTTCAATCATGTTATTTCATTACTAAAATTATATTTAATACTCAATCCACCAGTTATCTACAATATGTAGTTGTATTTTGGCGCGTGTCATGGCTGTATAAATCCACTGATAAACATAGGGCTTTTCAATTGCCGGAACGTTTTTAGCAATATCTAGGTAAACATGATTCCATTCGCCACCCTGACTTTTGTGGCAGGTAAGCGCATAGCCATACACTGCTCTCAGTGCATTCAGATAAGGATCGGTAAACATATTATCTTTAAAAAGTGTGCTGTTCTGTTTTATTCCTTTTTCTTTCATGCGCATGAAGTAATCAATAAAAAGCTCTTTCTGCTCTGCCTGTGTAAGGTTTGTCTGGTTATTGTAAAGCACGTTTTCAATCATTAATTGTCTGTAGATTTTATTGCTGAAAAGCTCACGAATGGAGACTTTTACAAATGTGAGTCCGGCTCGTTTCTCTCGAATACCAACTTCTTCAACCATTGCCAGATCACCGTTCATCAAACCCGAAATGTAATTATTCTGTGTTATCAGCAGCAAATCATTTTTTTGAACCGTAGCGCCTTCTATATTCAGCAATGGACGTATAATTCCTGTAACAATATCGCAACTCCTGTTCGAGAAACAGATAAATGTGCTGTCATTGTATCCTGATGATTTAATTTTGTTTACATAATTCCTTATGAGCGTTGCCTGGTCATTGTAGAGTTTGATATTATTGTAACCGCGAAGTGGAAATTTTGCCCATTTTATTGCCGGAGGATTGGTATATAAGTCCCTGAGTTTTTTCGAAGCAACTATCAGGTCGTTATTGTTTTGCTGTCGCACAATTTCGGTAAGTACAGCCATCTGCACCTGCATTCCGAATGTGTTTATGAAATAATCCGGCGATAAAGCCGGAGAAATGTTTTGTTTCACCGGTGGCAACTGACATTCGTCACCTACAAAAATAAATTTACCACAGGAATCATATTTTA
>CAYQWD010000600.1:0-1595 GCA_964420955.1 uncultured Paludibacter sp.
AATGAAAATTTCATTATTTTTGGAAAAATTTGGAGTTTTTGCGCAAACTCGCGTTATAGCCAATTAAAAAATCAAAAAAAGGAGATTAAATATGAAAAAAAGAAAATTTATTTTAGTAATTATGTCTATAATCAGTCATTCTGTTTTGTTGGCACAAACCAGCGACTTTAAAACTTATTCGAATTACGATTTTGTTGCCGGAAACAAAGTGTTGTTTTTCGATGATTTCAGTAATGGAAATATTGGAGATTTTCCAGTAATGTGGAACACAACAGGTTCAGGCGAAATTGTTACTACCGACAAGTTTACAGGAAAGTGGTTTAAAATGAACCCTTCTTCAATGACGTTTTTAGATGCCGGATTAACATCGGTTGAAAATTTTACCGTTGAATTTGATTTAATACTACATAAAAATGAAAATTCTCTTTCAGCCGATGGTTGGGATTTTCAAATATGTCTTTTTTCATCAGATACTGAAATAGGTGGTTTGCATCCAACTGATTTGTTTCCGGGTAAAATAGGAACACGCTTGAACTTTGCTTCTGTTTCGCTTAATGAAACAGAGCATAATTATAGGGCTTATAACAACCAAACCGAAAAATATTTTGAAGGTAAAAGCAATAAAAAGAACACTTTGCTCGAAGCAGGAAAACTATATAGGTTTTCTTTCTGGGTGCAAAAAACAAGACTACGTTTGTATATTAATGAAGAAAAAGTATTTGATATACAGCGTGCCTTACCTGAAAATACAAAAATTGACCAGATTAGGTTTTGGACACAAGAAGATGTTGATGCAAATGTTCAATTATACATTTCAAATTTCAGATTTGCTGATGCTACCGAAGATATTCGTAGCAAATTCCTTACGGATGGCAAATTAATTTCTTATGGAATATATTTTGACTCGGGCAAGGACATAGTTAAGCCACAATCTTATGGCGCATTAAAAGAGATTGCTTCAATTCTTGCAGAAAATCCAACAGTAAAAGTTTTAATTGAAGGTCATACCGATAGTGATGGCGATGATAAATTGAACTTAGATTTGTCCAAACGGAGAGCCGATAATGTTAAAAAAAATTTAGTGTCAGAGTTTAAAATTGATGAAAGTCGTATTAAAACAAATGGAAAAGGTGAAACAGAGCAAATTGTTGATAATAAAACACCCGAAAATAAAGCAAAAAACAGACGAGTAGAATTTATTAAACAATGAAAAAAATGGCTATAACATATGTTAGCCGATAATTGCCGGCTTTGGTGCAATTTTGAAACTTTGGTGCTTTTTACGAACAGAAGTGCAAAATTGGAACGAAAGTGCTGTAAATCCGGCAACTACGGCTACCATTTTTCGTTAGCGTTCATTGTAAAAAGACAAAACAGACGACATAATGACAAAGAAATTTTTGCTGCATTAAGAAAAAGAAAAATGAAAATTGCCAACGCACAAAACAACACATTTGCAAGCTCCGACACACAAGCCGATACTTCAGCTTGCAAAAGAGTTGTTTTCTTGCCTACGCACCCAAGCCCACCCACCACCCTTAATAACTCGTTGAAAAGAATTGAAATAAATAAAAAGAATTATGGACATAAATCTG
>CAYQWD010000601.1:0-1586 GCA_964420955.1 uncultured Paludibacter sp.
GCGAAGATATTATCGTTATCGCGGGTGGTGTTATTCCTGCACAGGATTATGATTATCTTTACAAGGCAGGTGTTGCAGCCATTTTTGGCCCGGGTTCACCTGTAGCTAAAGCTGCAGTGACTATTATGGAAATCTTGTTGGAAGACTAAAAGCCCCTCTAAATCTCCCCGGAGGGGAGACTTAAAGAAAACCGGACTTGCCTTGATTTGAGGTGAGTCTGATTTTTTTATTTATTTTCAAACATATTTATTAGTAATGAATATATATATTTGTTACTAATAAATAATATTGTATATTTGCAGCGAATACATAAAGTTAGCAGTATGATACAAGAACAACTTCTCAGACAAACCATTAATTTACAGAAAATAAATAATGGTTTGAAAGAAAAAATCATTGCCCGTGAATATTTCGTTAATTATCAATCAACCGAAAGTTTCGCATATATTATTGCAGGTATACGTCGTTGTGGAAAAAGTACGGTGTTAATATACTGGCAAAATTTATTAAATTCAGACGAGGTTTTGTATCTTAATTTTGACAATTCTAAATTGTTTGATTTTGAATTAATTGATTTCAGATTGTTAGATAAAATTATTAATGAAACATCAAAAAAAATATTATTTTTCGATGAAATTCAAGTGGTGAAAGGTTGGGAGGTGTATGTTCGTGAGAAGTTAGATGCAGGATTTCAGGTAATAATAACCGGTTCAAATGCTTCATTGCTAAGCAAAGAATTAGGCACAAAGCTAACCGGAAGACATCTTACAAAAGAGTTGTTTCCTTTTTCTTATCCTGAATTCTTAAAATTTAAACAGCTTGAACATACTGAGGCGAGCTTGAATAATTATTTAAAATCAGGGGGATTTCCGGAATATCTTAAAAGTGGTGATTCTTCGGTTTTAGAATCATTGTTTGATGATATTTTATATAGGGACATTGCAGTTCGGTACGGGATACGCGATGTATATTCTTTCAAAAAATTAGCTGTTTACCTGCTGACCAATATCGGTAGTCAGGTTTCAGCAAATAAACTTAAGCAAATTTTAGATACAAAAAGTTCGGCTACAATTTTAGAATATTTTTCTTTTCTTGAGAATGCTTACCTAATATTTTTTGTTCCTGTATTTTCCTATTCTCGCAAAGTACAATTAATCACTCCCCGTAAGGTTTATGCTATAGATACAGGCCTTGCTGACATTATAGGAACTTCTTTCTCGGAAAATTATGAACGAAAATTAGAGAACGTGGTATTTCTGTATTTACGTCGAAAATTCAGGGAAATATATTATTTCAACGACAAAAAAAACGAATGTGATTTTGTTATTGTGGAAAACGGCCGCATAATTCACGCAATTCAGGTTTGTTATGAACTTACACACGATAATCAGGAACGGGAATTTAAAGGTATTAATGCTGCAATTGATGCTTTAAAACCACTGAGAACAAGTATCATTACATTCAGCCAAACTGATAGTTACTTTTACAACAACCAGTTGGTTAAAATTATTCCATTTTCGAATTTCTTATAACGAAGTCATCTTGACTTTTTGTTTGTTTTAATTTTCTTGAATAATATAATCATA
>CAYQWD010000602.1:0-1573 GCA_964420955.1 uncultured Paludibacter sp.
TGGATGGGATTGAATTTTTGTCGGCGCTGAAAGAGCAGGAAGTGGAAACTCCTGTAATTATGATTTCCGGACATGGCAATATAGAAACTGCCGTGGAATGTATTAAAAAAGGCGCTTTCGATTTTATCGAGAAACCGATAGATTTAAACCGGTTGCTGATAACTGTTCGGAATGCATTGGATAAAAGCACTTTGGTTGCCGAAACCAAAAGTCTGAAACGGAAAATAGCCAAGCGGCATCAAATGGTGGGCGCTTCTCCCGCAATAGAAAAAGTAAGAATGATGATTGACCGCGTAGCTCCAACCGATGCCCGTGTGCTCATTACAGGTGCAAACGGAACCGGGAAAGAAGTGGTTGCGCGCCTGCTTTACGAGCAGAGCAACCGCGTGAATGCGCCATTTGTGGAAGTTAACTGCGCCGCAATTCCTTCAGAACTTATTGAAAGCGAATTGTTCGGACACGAAAAAGGTTCGTTTACCTCAGCCATAAAACAGCGTATAGGTAAATTCGAACAAGCCGACACTGGCACTATTTTTCTTGATGAAATTGGCGATATGAGTCTTTCAGCTCAGACCAAAGTATTGCGTGTTTTGCAGGAAAACGAACTCACGCGCGTCGGGAGCGACAAAAGCATAAAAGTAAATGTACGTGTGCTTGCTGCTACAAATAAAAATCTGAAAAATGAAATAGAAGCCGGAAATTTCCGCGAAGATTTATTTCACCGACTGAATGTAATTCCGATACACGTGCCTTCGCTCGATGAACGAAAGGATGATATTCCGCTGCTTATAACTCATTTTTGTGATCTTATTTGCAGTGAAATGGGCACACAGTTGAAAAATTTCGAATCAGATGCAGTAAAAATGCTTCAGGAAAGAACCTGGCCCGGCAATATCCGCGAATTGCGTAATGTTGTGGAGCGTTTAATTATTCTCGGCGGACAAACTATCTCTAAAGACGATGTGGAAATGTTTGCGTAATAAAGAACCCCTAACCCCTAAAGGGGAACAGGATTTATATCAACAAAAAATTATATAATTTTATTTTTTCTCCCCTAAGCTGATGGGGATTTTATAATGAAAGCAATAAACGAATTACGAATCGCAATTTGCAGCGATCATGCAGGTTTTGAACTCAAACAGCATGTGGTAGAATATCTCCGAGCAAAAAATCCGGTTGCATTGTACGATTTTGGTGCATACTCTGGCACAAGTTCCGATTATCCTGATTTTGCACATCCTATGGCTTCGGCTGTGGAAAATGGTGAGTTCGATTTCGGAATATCTATTTGCGGAAGCGGAAACGGCATCAGCATGACCGTTAATAAACATCAGGGAATTCGTGCTGCACTTTGTTGGAATGTCGAAATTGCCCGTTTGGCACGCGCTCACAATAACGCAAATGTACTTTCAATGCCTGCACGGTTTATTTCTGTAACCGATGCTTGCGATATGATTGATATGTTTTTCTCAACCGATTTTGAAGGCGGACGGCATCAAGGACGGATTGATAAAATTCCGCAATGTTGAGAAATATAACAAAGAACAAAGAACAAAGAACAAAGAACAAAGAG
>CAYQWD010000603.1:0-1571 GCA_964420955.1 uncultured Paludibacter sp.
GTTACAGCCCGATAATCTGGCGCTTAACGAAATTGTGGTTGTTGGTTATGGCAGAAAAACGAAACGGGATGTAACCGGCTCAGTTCCAACGGTCGAAAGTAAAATGACCTCGCGTGCGGCAGGCGTTCTGGTAAATGATAAAAACAAAACTGAAAAATTTGAGAAAGAAGAATTCAGACAATTTATTTTCAAAAATTTAAAGGAAAATATATGCCAGGGAAATGTTTATACGCTAACTGCAAGTTTTAAAACAGATAAAAACGGAAAACCTTATAATGTAAAAATTATCAGTTCAAATTGCCTTGAATTTGATAAGGAATTTCTGCGAATCATTGAAATAAGCCCTGCATGGACAACTGTTAACAAAAAAATTATGTTTACCATAACGAAACCCTAATATGAAGTCTTTTCCTTATCTTTGCAACGAAATCAAAATAAGTTATGCACACCGAGTTACAGCTGATTTTAAGCCCTGAACAGGCTAAGAAAAAAGAGCTTTTACATTTCCAGATAGCTCAGAATTTAAAAATTAACAAAGAACAGATTACTCGCGTAAGAACAATTCGCAAGTCGATTGATGCCCGTTCGTTTCAGCCGAAAATTAATATTACAGTTGAAGTTTATTGGGACGAAACACCTCCTGCGGATACTTTTGCCGATTTTTATTATCCGAATGTAAAAGATAAAAGAACGGTGCTTGTAATTGGAGCCGGACCTGCAGGCTTGTTTGCTTCATTGAAACTTATTGAACTGGGTTTGCGTCCCGTGGTTATTGAACGAGGAAAACAAGCTGAAAAACGTAAATCGGATATCTCACTTTTAAACCGTAACAAAGGCATTGATCCCGAATCGAACTATTGTTTTGGCGAAGGCGGAGCGGGTACTTTTTCGGATGGAAAACTCTATACCCGATCTAAAAAGAAAGGAAATGCACAGCGTATTCTCGAAATTTTCAAATATCACGGGGCAAACGAAGAAATTTTGTACGATACACATCCGCATATTGGCTCTGATAAACTTCCATTTGTTGTAGAAAATATCAGTAAAACAATTACAGATTGTGGTGGCGAAATTCATTTTGAAACCAAGATTACAGAATTGATTATTGAAAACAATGTTATAAAAGGATGTATAGCTTCTGATGAAAAAAAGTTTACAGCCGATGCCACAATTCTCGCTACAGGACATTCAGCACACGATATTTATGAAATACTCGACAAACAAGGCGTTGCGTTGGAGCTGAAAGGCTTTGCTATGGGTGTGCGCGTAGAACATCCGCAAAAACTGATTGACAGCATTCAGTATCACTCGCCCGAACGCAGCGAATATTTACCTGCAGCAAGTTATAGTTTGGTGGAACAGGTCGATGGTCGTGGCGTTTACTCTTTTTGCATGTGTCCGGGCGGACGAATTGTGCCTGCCGGAACCGGAAAAGAGGAAATTGTAGTTAATGGAATGTCGGCTTCAAAACGTAATTCACCGTATGCAAATTCGGGAATTGTTGTCGAAATTCAACCTGACGATATTTCTGAAGAATTTCAAAAATTTGGAAATTTGGCGGGTTTGCGTTT
>CAYQWD010000604.1:0-1316 GCA_964420955.1 uncultured Paludibacter sp.
GGTGCAGGCGCCGTAAATGATTTCATCTTTTCCATCGGCATCAACATCGCCAACAGTAATACTGTGCGCACCCTGACCACGATAACTACGGTTCCCGGGTGTGCCATCATCGCTGTCGAAAATCCATTTTTGAGTAAGTTTGTTATCTTTAAAATCCCATGCTGCAAGCACCGCTCGTGTATAATATCCTCTACACATTATTAAACTCGGGCGAACACCATCCAAATATGCCACACATGCCAAATAACGCTCCGAACGGTTAAAAGTATCATCGCCCCAGATTGTTCTTACTTCCTGAGGCGTTGCATCCTTATTTTCGGGATGACGACCGGGTATATAATCAACAGTGCAAATTTCTGCACCTGTATTTCCATCAAAAATGGTGAGCCATTCATTTCCCTTATATATTTTCCCCGATTCATTCCTGTAATCGGCTGCAGAATCTCCCAGTATTTTTCCTGTTCCATCTATTGTCCCATCCGAAGTTTTAACGGCAATTTCTGCACGACCATCTCCATCGAGATCGTAAACAATAAAAGGCGTATAATGAGCGCCTTCGCGGATATTTTTCCCTAAATCTATACGCCAAAGGAAAGTGCCATCAAGTTTGTAGGCTTCCAGTTTTGTTTGTCCGGTAACGCCTGCATGCGAATTATCGCGGGGACGGAATTCTCGTTTTATGATAATTTCATATTCTCCATCGCCATCCAAATCGGCAGCTGAACCATCGCCAATTGAATATCCGTGTAAATTTCGAACCTGAATGTTCAGAAAATTGCCGATTGGATGATTTGCAGCAAGGGCAAAAGAACCATTTTCACCGGTTTTTTTTCCTGTCGGTTTTATCGTGTAAGTGTTTTTTTGAGAAAAATCGACTTTCGCGTCGGTAAATTGCGTGCTTTTATTAATTGGTTTATCATTTAACTTCAGGGGAGAATTATTTCCTGTTGTTCTGTAAATATCAAAAGAAATATCCTGTGTATCTGTTCCCAACAAACGCCAACTGATATAAGCTGAATTCTCCGAAGAACGCATCGCAATTACGCCCCGATCGAGATATTCCATTTTGCGCTGAGCGTTTACCGTAAGAGATGCAAATGTTATCAGTATGAAAAAAATATTTTCTGTGAATTTCATAAAAAAGGGATTTTTTTGTTTTTTATTTTGACAAAAGTAAGCGAAAAATGTTTAAATCGCTTTATGGGGTTATTGTAAAAATTCAATTTACCTGTAAATTATATAAAAAATCAGTGTTGTACGATATAATAAATATGAATGACTAAAATGAGATCTCTCACTTTGTTTGAGAAGTCATT
>CAYQWD010000604.1:1354-1570 GCA_964420955.1 uncultured Paludibacter sp.
AAGCCGCCAACCTTCTCCAAACAAACAAATTCAACACAAAATGCTGTCATTCAGAGCAAAAGGAAGAATCTAAAGATTTTTAGCGGACAACAATGAAAAATTTTATAAACTTGAATCAAATAATAATAATAAAATTTAGTCTGCTTACATTTAACGAAATACCTCAATATTTGAATGTTACTATTAATACACTATGTAATTTTAACTTAAATGTCA
>CAYQWD010000605.1:0-368 GCA_964420955.1 uncultured Paludibacter sp.
AAAAAACTTCTGAAGTCATATTTTTTGTTGATTTTGATTCCGTTTGTTTTTTCATTTCAGAAGCCAGATATCCTTTTTCGGGAGTTTCTGTGAATGGCAAAAGTGTAATAAAAAGTAAAGCTACAGCTGCTGCTCCGCCAATTGCACTCCAAAGCCATACAGGAATAATTCTTTGCTTTTTCTGCATCCGTTGTTCAATTTCTGCCCAGCAATTATCATCCACGGGCAAAGTATGATTTTCGAGCCTGCTTTTCAGCGAGTCGGCTAAAAAATCCTTATCTATGTTGTTTCCTGTGGTCATTTATTTTGATTTGTTAATTGTGAGTAATTTTTTTTGTAATAAGTTTCTGGCTCTCATGTATTGCGTT
>CAYQWD010000605.1:405-1570 GCA_964420955.1 uncultured Paludibacter sp.
CAATTTCTGCATGACTGTAATCTTCGATGGCGAACAGGTTGAAAACAGTCCGAAAGCCAGGTGGAAGTTCTTCAATGCACTTCAGAATTTCATCAGTCGATATCTTGCTTATAATATCGGGTTCGTTGCTTTCTGTATGCGCATTATGTTCATCGATATTGATACTCATTTTCAGCGCATCGTTTTTCCGGAAATATTCCAGAATAGTATTTATAATCACTCTCCGAATCCATGCTCCAAGCGGACCTTTACCAGAATAACTTTCGGCATTTTCGAAAGCACGGATAAAACCATCCTGTAATAAATCGCGAGCAAGCTCTCTGTCGCGAACATAACGGACACAAACAGCCATCATTGCAGATGCATGCAACTCAAAAATCATCTTTTGGGCATCTCTCTTCCCTTTTCTGAAATCGGCAATTAATTGCTGTTCCTTGTTCATCTGCATGTGCTGCTTTCTGTTTTGTTTGATGTAATTAGTATTTAAAATGTTGCATTAGTGGAGAAAATATCACTCCAAACTTCTTCATAATTCTAAAATTGAGTTTAAAAAAGTAGTCGGAGACCTAAAAGTGAAGATGGTTTGTAACAAATTGAACCTTTATTTTCAAATTCTGATTAACTCAATTTCTCAATTTTCAATTTCTTTGAATGCTTTTCCTAAATTCTGAATTATATCTCCCGCAATCAGCGATTCCTCCGATTCTGTTTCGAGCGCCAAATCGGCAGCCAATCCGTGTAGATAAACTCCTGCAAGTGCAGCGTTTTCGGCACTGTAGCCTTGCGCCAATAAACTTCCGATAATTCCAGTCAGCACATCTCCCGTTCCACCGGTTGCCATACCCGAGTTTCCGGTAGGGTTGAAATAAACTTTTCCATCGGGCATAATAATTCTTGTGTAAGCGCCTTTCAAAACAATCACTATTTCTAATTCTTTCGCTTTTTCGATGGCAAGTTTTAACTCTTCCGATGCATTTTTACTTGCGCCAAACATACGTTCAAATTCTTTTTTGTGTGGTGTGATAATACTTCCTTTGGGTATTAGCTCCATTAATTCAGGATGAAAACCCAACAAATTCAGCGCATCAGCATCGAAAACACAGGGTTGCTGAATTTCTGTTAAAACTTGTGCAATCATTTCTTTTGAGAAAGTATTTACGCCAAT
>CAYQWD010000606.1:0-1563 GCA_964420955.1 uncultured Paludibacter sp.
TCTGTTTTGGCGAATACCAGGAATACAATCACACCTACAAGAAGTACGGTGTTTACGATTGCGAGTGCTTTGATTGGATTTTTCATGACCTAATCGGTTTGTTTTACAATTCAGTGACGCAAATTTATGTAGGGTTGTTTTTATGAAAAATCAATACAAAGCGATAGACTTTAATAGAAAACAAAATAGGTTATTAAAACATCAAAAAGCCGTGCATTTTGCGCGGCTTTTTGATGTTTTTTGTTGCAGATTACTTTTTGTACAGTTTTGCTTTCAATTCGACGGTTGTTATAAAAATCTTATACCCCTTTTGTTCAACGCCTCGAATCAGCACTAAATCCGAAGTCCAAAGTTTATGACGTTTATATCTTTGAAGCGCAATAAAGAAAAGGTCTTTTGCGTCAACATCTAAGGTAATGTAATAGGCTTCATTGATGTATTGTTGAGGAATATAGTTATCAAGATAAACCTCTTTTATTCGATTACGATAATACTGAAGATCATTGCGTAAGTCTGCCTTTTTTCTACCTGATAGTTTGACTATCTAATCAAAATGGTTTTCAATTTCTTGAAAAAGAAGATTGGAAGTAATAAACTGAAGATTGCTTTTTGCTTTAAAAATAGAAGCCACAGTGCCATTAGGTGCAATTAACGCACTAATAATTATATTGCTGTCGGCAATTACAATCATTTGCTAATGAGTTTACGAAGCCAACTTTCGGTGATTTTTTTGTTAATTTCATCAGAAAGCTGCTGAACCTGCTTTTTGATGCTAACCTTTTTAGTGTTTTTTCTTATGCCTGATTTCGGCGTTTTTTTTGTGTCCATGCCCTTAATTTTTCTACAAAGTTAACGAAAACGATAGAAAATATACAGTGCTATCAGTAACGCATATAACAAAGAAAAACCTAAAACAAAAGACCAGTGAATCTTTTCTTTGACGTTTGCTGTGACCGTTTTGTAAGGAACTTTTATTTCGCGAACAACGGTTTTATAGACCGTGTCGCATTGTGCTTCGATAAAAACCGAATCGCGATACTCGTATATTTTTACGGTCAATTGTTCTTTTTGGAGCAACATTGTATCTCGGATTGCCGATAGAAATGTTGCTTTTTGAAAATTGGTGTCGGACCTAATACCAGGAACCATCACTTGAAAAGTGTCCGTAACAGTTACCGTGTCAACCCTGGATAAGTAGGGATGTTTGCGAACCAAACGATCCAGACGTTTTTGTGGGGTACATCCACCAATTAGCAAAGCAATAAGGGTTATTCCAATTACAATCATGTAAGCAATTGAAATTCCGAAAAGGATTGATTTTAGTGTTTTCATGTTATTCAGGTTTTCCAAAAAGTTCAAAAAAACGTTGTACCACTCTGGGAGGTAGAACCCTCATTTTTTTATCATAACCAACAGCCGAAAGTTCATCGAAATAACAATGGTTTAGATAGTAGCCTAACAAGCTGCGAGAAATGTTGTAATCCAGTGCCAATTGTTTTTTAGTCGTGGCTTGCATTATTTGAGGCGAATTGTTCGGTTAATGAATTGATCTTTGGACTTATA
>CAYQWD010000607.1:0-1559 GCA_964420955.1 uncultured Paludibacter sp.
ATCAACACTCAATGAACTACTTTCAGGATTATTTTCATCCGTTGAACAGGATGGTAGAATAAAACAAAGAATTGATAATAAAACGAATAGCTTAAATGGTTTCATAAATTTATATATTGATATTAGTAGAATTAATTTGTTGTTTCAATTTTGCGTTTTGGCATTAAATATACTTCGTCATTCATATCAAATAATGCCCATTTCATGCCTGTAGGTTCAATATTGGCAGTAATTTCATAAACAATTTTTTCCGGCTTAAATTCCTTAATAACCGAAATTACTTCATTCCAACCTTTTTTAAGGTTTAAATTGTATTTATTTATAAACGTCATTCCGCTATTGTACTGACCGTTTGATTCCCCCTTGATAGTTACTGGCTTATCTAAAAAAACAAAAGATGCTGAAGCATCTCCTACAACAGGCAATGTAATCGATTCTTTCGAAGCTACTTTAATACGTTGTAATTTTCCGATATTTTGTCCATAAGCATATGCACTTATATGAAACAAATCCCAATCAGGCGAACATTTTGCAGTTTTGTCTGATATGTTAAGCTCCGAATCAACTTCATCAGCTATATTAACAAGTTGATTTGTAGTCATATCCTTAAGTTTAAGTACAAGATTTTTGTTTTGAACAGTTCCATAACCAACAAAATAATCATTATCACTGCAAAAACAACTTACACTACGAGTTCAAAATCTTCAAGAATTGTAGTGCTGATACCACTCATTTTTACTCCACCTTCATTCATTTCAAATTCGTTACACGATGAAAAAATCACTAAACTAAGAATAACCGGAAAAATTTTTACAATAAACTTCATAACAATAAAATTTTAATAATTAATTAATATTATATAATTTTTTATTCTGCAAAATTACATAAATAATTTTTTCATATAAATTGTTGTGATTAAAATACCATAAATGAGATATCATTTTTAGCATATATTATCGAATAAAAAACACTTTTAAATAATAGAAATTAGGTCATATATTGTTTTAATTGAAAATTGGAAATGATTAAAATATGGTATTTTTTTACTAAAAAATACTTTTTTAGTATTTGAATATTTACTCACTTTCCAATCATTTTTACGAAATTTTTCTGTTAATTTGCATAAACAAAAAAATACAATCATACCATGAATAAAATAACATCTAATGAAGTAATTGACTGGGCAAAACAGTTTCTGAGCCTTGCAGAAAACGAAATTACACCCGAAGAAAAAAAGGAACAGCAGAAATACGCTATCCTCATTCAAAATCCAAATGACAAAACGCTGCTTGCTAAAATGTTAGACGAGTCGGCGCAAATCCGAAGCAACAAAAAATTAGCCCGCCGAATAAAAGTTTTGATTGATAAATACGGTGTTCCTGAGTTTTTTAGTTCATCGGATGCATTTCTAATGAAACTTTTTTCGGCTTTTGGTTACTGGTTCGATTTTATAGCTGTTCCCATTTTCAAAAAAGAATTGCGTGCACAAACCGCCAAAGTAATTATCGACGAAAAACCATCAGTATTGAACCGGCATTTAGGTGAACGGCAACACGATA
>CAYQWD010000608.1:0-1549 GCA_964420955.1 uncultured Paludibacter sp.
CAGTTAAAGTTGCAGCCGCATCTTGAAGTGCTCCTGTCAAACCTTCTTGTTGTAACGCAGCTGCCAAATAGGTGTGTGCTGGGCTTTGATTGATGATATCATCAAATACATTGGTTTGAGCTTGAGTGTTAAATAAAGTAGTAGCAATCGACAACACTGATGTCAGTAGCATTGGCCATTTAAATAATAAGACCGTTGCAAAACTTTAAATTCAATTTTTGAACCTTGTTAATTTTGAATTTTCATGTTTTTGAATTTTTTTTATCTCTTTTTTAGGTCGTTTTTCATGTTTTTTTAGTCGATTTAATCATTTTTCAGGCTTTTTTGCCTTCTATTTTGCTATTTTGAATGAATTGGACACAATTATCCCAGGAGATCTATACAAATTGTAGGCGATTGCTTCCATGATGTTTTGGGTGTGCATTTTGGCTAGCCCTTTATATCTGGCGTGGGTTGAGTTGAACCACCTCTTGATACTACCAAAGGTGCGCTCCACCTTAAATCTAGTTTTGCCAATTAATTTGTTTCTCAATTTTTCTCGTTCTGTTAATGCCTTTGATTTTGTTGCTTTAGATAATATTCGATTTTTTAGCTTTCTCTCCTTGAGTATTTTCTCGTTTTTGGCCGAGCAATATCCCTTGTCGGCATTTAGAGGAATTCCTTCTGGTAAATCCGCTGTGTCAAGTACTTCCTCTAAATTGGCGATTTCATTCACGTTGGCTGGTGTAGTCAGAACTCCTAGAACCATTCCTTCAACATCCGTAACCAAATGTTTCTTGTAACCATACCTTAGCTTTCCTGCCTTTTTAATCCAACGTGCTTCCGAATCGACTCCAAGGTTTTCTATTTTCATGAGTTTTTGTTCTTTGTTTTCTGCTGCCTTTTCTTCTTCAGCTCGTTCTTCAGAAGAACGGTCAGTCTCAATCTCGTACGTTGCCGAACCTTTTGGTTTTAAAGGAGAGTCAACTATGCTGGCGTCAATGATAGCTCCCGTTTTTACCAAAATGTTGTGTTTGTCAAGCTGTTTATTGAGTGCTTTGAAGATTTTCTCATAAGCACCTTTTTTGGTCAATTCTGAGCGAAATCGACTTAATACACTATGATCGGGAACAGAATCGTCCAAACTTATTCCAACAAATCGGCTAAAAGAAATACTATCATTTACGCGGTCTTCGACTTCGTAATCACTCAGTCCATACCATGTTTGCAATAAAGCCATTTTGAAAAGAACCAAGCCATCATAAGAAGGAGCGCCAGTTACGCTTTCACCCTTTTGGTAATACTTATTGATAACCTGAGAAACAGGTCGCCAATCAACTAAAGTATTCACCTGATTAAAAAAATCTTGTTTGATTTTTCGTTTTTCGACCATATAGTCGGCAAACCCTAGCTTTTGTTCCTTTTTCATGCGTAAAGATACAAAAAAACAACAAAATAAGTGCTTAAAATGGAGTTAATTTATTGAATAACAATATGTTGATAACTTGGAGTGCCTTGCAACGGTCTTTTACAGTGATGAAAGTATAGACGGTAAGAGTAAAACAAAGGC
>CAYQWD010000609.1:0-1546 GCA_964420955.1 uncultured Paludibacter sp.
TTTGTAATAGGTGATAGGTTCAATTTGATAAGCGATCCTGCCTGAGAGGTTTTGTAGTACACATTATAAGCAATTTCATCGGGGTCGGTTGCAAAATGTCTCCACGATATATATATCTGAGATGATGATTTTGGAATTGCTACGATACCTCTGTCCATACGTTCTACTTTTCGCTGTGCGATACAGTAAAAGGCGATTATATTAAATACCAATAGAAAAAAAATAGATTTTGAATGTTTCATTATCAGATTTATGTGTAAATGAAATTAGTAGCTATAATTAGTATAAATAGATGGAAGTTTTTGTAGATAAATTGAGAAGAAGTGTACATGGTTTAAAAATCGTCGATAGAAAATACATTCTATCAACGATACTTCTATGTATGAATCATGAAAAATGTACAGTAAGTTTTTTATTTTTACCTTGAATATTTAATTCTTAAGTGAATTGTTTTACCGAAAATTTTGAAAGTAATATTTTCATTTATAAAAATGATTGTTGTATTAAGCAGATTCTTAGGTTTTTCTCCATAAACGCTTTGCTGAAAATGAGTTATAATATACTCAACAATAATTTTTTGAAAAAAGGTTACTTCAAATTTTAGAACGATAATATCTACTTTATGCAGATATTATCGTTCAGAATAATTACTATCGTTCAATCAATCTGTCTTCGTTGAAATATTTGATTGTTTCAACGCTGTTGTCAGTGTATGTTGTTCTTTTCAGTATGTAACCCAATTTGTATTTAGTTACTTTCTGACCTAACATATTAAAGTATTCTACGCTCTTGATTTCTTTTGACATGTTATTGTCAGATATTCCAGAAGTACCCTTGTGTCCTAAAATTCCGGTTTCAGGATCGAAGTAATAGATTTCTCCACCTTCAGGAACTTCTGTTTCAGCAGTATTGCCCGTAATGTTTTTTCCGTTTACAAATATCTGAATAAATGCCATATTATCGAGTATGTCGTAATTTCCCCCTGCTTTCAGAATCGTTATTTGTTTTTGTCCTATTATCGGGTTCAAAACTGTAATATCAATGATGCCTTTTTTAATCATAATATCGCCTAATGCATCAACAAACTCGTAGTCTCCGGCATTGAAACTGTTAACTTTCAGCTTCAACATGGCCAAATCACTTGTCATTGAGAAAGTGTTTGCATATTTACCACCGCCTTCTACTATACCATTTACAGAAACCTGGGATACGCCAATAAAATTATTGCGGGTTTTAAGAATACCTGCAGGAGCAACATTAAGTGCAATCAGGCTACTTGCAGGGCCAATAATCGAGTCATTCAATTGAAGTGTCCCATCGGTAATATTTATTGCGTGTGCTGTAGTGTCGCTCACAAAAGTAATTTTGCCTTTTATATCCAACAATCCGGCGCCGGTTACGTTAATCTGACTACCAGCTACTGTTTTTCTTGAACGGTCGGGGAAAATTACATTACCGTTGATAATAAATTTACCACCACTTACACTTAACAGACTTGCTCTTGTTCCGGTGGGGAAGTTAAAGTTGCCGTTAACAGTCCAACTTC
>CAYQWD010000610.1:0-1045 GCA_964420955.1 uncultured Paludibacter sp.
AAAGTGAGTAATACCACGAACAAAGTGAGTAATACCACGAACAAAGTGAGTAATACCACGAACAAAGTGAGTAATAACACGAACGAAGTGAGTAATAACACGAACAAAGTGAGTAATAACACGAACGAAGTGAGTAATACCACGAACAAAGTGAGTAAATTCAACGCAGTTAATATCAATTTCCCATGAAAGCAATGATTTTTGCAGCCGGCCTTGGCACCCGTTTAAAACCACTTACTGATTCGATACCGAAAGCTTTGGTGCCAATTGCCGGCAAACCCTTGCTTCAACACACCATTGAAAAGCTGAAAAATTCAGGTTTTGATGAAATTATTATCAATGTGCATCATTTTCCTGATCAGATTATTGATTTTTTGAAAACAAACAACAATTTCGGAATACGGATTGAAGTATCTGATGAGCACGATTTGTTACTCGATACCGGTGGCGGACTGAAAAAAGCAGAATGGTTTTTTGATGATAACAAACCATTTTTGGTACATAATGTTGATATTTTATCAAATACAGATATTAAAATACTTTACAATGAACATTTAAGAAGTGGTGCAATCGGAACTTTAACAGTAAGTAAACGTGAAACTTTACGATATTTCTTATTTGATGACGATTTAAGACTGTGCGGGTGGAAGAATGAAAAAACCGGAGAATTTAAACCCAATACACTAAAAAAACCTGATTTATATAACAAACTCGCATTTTCGGGAATTCAAATTCTATCACCAAATATTTTTAAGTTGATGGAAAATTTAGATGAAGTATTTTCCATAACTAACTTTTATATAGACAATTGCAGGGATAACTATTTCCGTGCTTTTATACCTGAAAATTATAGAATGATAGATGTGGGTAAAATTTCTTCACTCGATGAAGCAGAATCTTTTTTAGAGAAAATATAATTTCAATACCAGCAATTACGGCATTTATAAGTTCGATTTAGTTTGTAGGATAGTATAATTTCGTGTGTTCCCAACAAGTTTCTGTAAATTTCGCCTACATTAAAATCGTAACTGTAAAATATACGCAT
>CAYQWD010000610.1:1055-1541 GCA_964420955.1 uncultured Paludibacter sp.
AAATGGATGCCAAAAAACAATCCCATTTCCTGCCATGTACGGTAAAATGCGCCAATCTGGAATGCATTTGATTCGGTAGTTCGTTTGAAAAAAGCAGTTATATTAGTTTCGGCTTGAAAAATATTTCCGGTCTGAATACCACAAATTCCACCTCCAATATTTATAAAAGTATTGCCTGTTGGCTTATACATAGCATATAAAATATTAGTATTAGGGTGAATGTCGCTTATTTTTAAACCGGAATCTGAATTTGTAAATCGACCCGGTGTATAATGGGGATTTCGAAAAATACTCAAAAAATTCTGACTTACACCTCCTACTCTCCATGCATAATTAGAAAATTCAAATCCCAGATCGGTATTAAAATTATGATCTCTGTCGTAAGGAATAGCTTCGTTCAGATTTGAAAGTATGACTTTGGAAAAATCATAATTAAAACTCTGATAACTTGCAGAAATACCAAGATTCACCTGCCAGTCATAATTA
>CAYQWD010000611.1:0-1538 GCA_964420955.1 uncultured Paludibacter sp.
TTTTGGGAAATGACACAAAAAGATGTTGATTCATTGATTACTCAAATTTATGACTGGAGAAATAAATTTCCAATAGGTAAAGAATTACATAAATTTTTGAATGAAAACCTATATAGATTTAATGATACAGAAAGAGCTGCTGCATTTTTTATTTACAATCGAATTACTTTTTCTGGCACAAGTCTGAGTGGCGGGTATAGCAATGGTGCATTTACAGGTAGATTCACTGAAAGCAGTATTCAAAGACTAAACGAGTTTGCACAAGTAATAAATGGTTCAAAAATAACTAATTTTGACTATGAAGAACTGTTGAATAAAGATGGAGAAAATGTATTTATTTTTCTTGACCCCCCTTATTATTCTGCCACAAAATCAGCGCTTTATGGAAAAAATGGCAATATGCACAAATCTTTTGATCATGAAAGATTCGCTGATAATGTTAGAAATTGTAAACATAAATGGTTGATTACATACGACGATAGTAAATTTATAAGAGATTTATTTTCCTTTGCCAACATAATACCTTGGACTTTGACTTATGGCATGAGGAATATCAACGAAAATTCTGACCAAAAAGGTAAAGAAATATTCATATCAAATTATCTAACCATTGATAAAGTCCCTGAATGTTATGAACAATTGAGTTTATTTACCCCCAAAGAAAAATACTAATATTTTAAAAATAACTAACTTTCAATTAGTAAATGTAGTAACTGTTTTAAAAATATTTTTTTGCTTAATTTTTTCATATTTGAGTCGCCTTCGACAAGTTGTATTAAAAGAAAATCGAAGATTTTATCCTTGTTTCTTAAAAATATGAGAGTAAATATATTAATGTTTTAGCAGATAATTACTTAGTGCCTTTGTGTAAATATATTGTTTATTCAGGATTATCGGAGTATACAAAAATTAATTTTTTGGAATTCCTTGCCTGTATTTCATCTATAAAGTAATAGTTCTCATCTATAAATTTATTAAGTTTATCTTTATATTTTTGTAAAAAAAATTATAAAATGAAACGCAACAACACAGACTCTCAGATACTGGTAATTTTCGGTTCAAACGGCGATTTGGCGCGCCGTAAACTGCTGCCGGCAATTTTTCAGCTTTTTTTAGATAATTTACTGCCTGAAAAGTTCGCCGTAATTGGAGCCGGCAGTCAGGAAAAGGACGAAGAAACTTATCGCAACGATGTAAAAAAGAGTTTGCATGAGTTTGCAGCAAAAAACATGTCAGAGCAAACTGCAAAAGCCGAAGAATTTCTACAAACCATTTATTATACAAAAGTAAACAACCAGTCCGATGATGATTTTGGAAGCCTGAAGCATTATATCGAACAAATATCAAATTCAATCGGCATAGCGCATAACATCATTTTTTATTTTTCGATTCCTCCTTTTCTTTACGAAGTAGTTGCTGCAAATCTTGTGAAATACGGACTGAATTCTGAAGAGAACGGCTGGAAAAGAATTATTGTGGAAAAACCATTTGGATATAGCTACGAATCAGCCATCGACCTCGACAATAAACTGCATGCA
>CAYQWD010000612.1:0-1535 GCA_964420955.1 uncultured Paludibacter sp.
ATTTTTTTAATTTTTTATAATCGTAAATGGGCTTTTTAAGGCTCGACTAATTAATAAAAATTTTACAAAAAAGTAAAGCATGTCATTATATGAATAAGAAATAAATTGATAATACTAAAAAAAGGAACTTTGCAAACACAAAGTTCCTTTTTAAGTTATAAAGTAAAATTACTTATTCAGTCCGAGTTTCTTTTTAACCTGATTGGTAATATCTACAGCTTTAGGAGAATTATAGAGTATAGTGTTGCCATTCAAATCAAAAACATAGGTATAGTTACCTTCAGCACCAACTTCGCTGATAGCTTTTTTTACTTTATCAATAACAGGAGCGATAAGTTCCTGTTGTTTTTTTTGCAAATCAGTATATGATTGTTGTTGAAAATTGCTTATTCGTTGCTCTATATCCTGCATTTCACTAATTAAAGCCTGCTTAATACCATCAGACATAGTAGCTTGTTTTTCTTGATATTCTTTCAATTTTGCAGTATATTCTTCTTGCATTTTATTCAGAACAGTTTTCCATTGCGTATTCAGATCTGCAATTTGTTTCTCAATTTTATCGAGTTCAGGCATTGCCTCAATTAACTCCTGGTACTTTACATGAGCAAATTTGGCATCCTGTGCAAAAATTGAGAGTGGAAGTGCTATTAGCACTGAGAAAAGAATTTTCTTAAACATAATAGTAAACGATTTTTGTTATTATTTATTAATTGAATTTTCTGTTAAAATTGGACGCAAAATTATTCTTTTTATTTTGAATAACCTAATTTACCCAAAATCTGGTCGCTTATATCTAACGATGGTGAAGTAAAAATAACGCTCATGGCGGAACTCTTGTCAAATACAAGATTTAAATCTTTTTCTTTGCTAATTTCCTGTATGGCTGAATAAATTTCGTCCTGAATAGGTTTCATTAAACTCTGTCGTTTTTTAAAAAGTTCGCCTTCGGGTCCAAAATAGTTCTTTTTCAGTTGTTGGGCAGCCTTTTCTTTGGCTACAATTTCTTCTTCGCGTTTCACTTTCATTTCTTCTGAAAGAAAAACGAGTTCGGTCTGATAATTTTTGTACATCTTCTGTACTTCCTGCATTTGAGCTTCAACTTCCGATTGCCATTTTTTTGATATTTGATTTATCTGCTCATTTGCCGATTCGTAAGCCGGTATATTTTTCATAATATACTCCATATCAACCATGGCAAATTTCTGAGCTGTAGCCACCAGCGAAATTCCTGCCATTAGAAAGAATGCTAACAATGTCTTTTTCATATATATTTTCTATTTATTGTTTAATTGTTTTTCCTTTTATACAAATTCTTTGCCAAAAAATATCGGAAAATATTCAGATAAAAATATGTGCTGATTATCAGAGTGATATTTATTTAACTTTTAATTTCTGAACTTCAAGAATAATTCATTTTTTTACTTTTCAAATCTTTTCCATCAGTCAAAAAAATAAATCAAATTTTCCTAAGTACATGACAAAAAATTTATATATATATATGATTTTGAAGAAAATAGAACGCTGATTAAACGGAT
>CAYQWD010000613.1:0-1535 GCA_964420955.1 uncultured Paludibacter sp.
TTCGCTACCAAGTTCATTGAATGCTTTTTCGCCGTAAGGCACAGCGCGTGAGTCGCACCAAATTATTGAATTGCGAATAGCTTGTTGATTTTCATCAACTAAAACAAGTCCGTGCATTTGATACGAAATTCCTATGGCTTTAATTTCGGATGCATTCACTTTCGATTCTTCTAACACTACTCTTGTAGCTAATTTCAGGTTTTCCCACCAAATTTCTGGATTTTGTTCCGCCCATCCGGTTTTCACCGAAATAATTTCCATTTCCTTTTTGGGGAAAAATGCTGATGAAACACATTCGCCTGTGGCGGCATTTACCAAACTCGCCTTTACCGACGAACTGCCTAAATCATAACCTAATAAATACATATATTTATTTACTATTTAATTATTTACAATTTACCATTTATTTTTTATACTTATAAAGTCTTGCTGCACGGTGCGGAACACCTTCCTCACGTTCATCAAGTGATACTACATAAGACCATTGCGCTACTTTTTTGCGAAAGTTGCGTACATCTGATTTAGTTTGGTGAACGGTGTCGTACAAAGTCTGAAGTTGAGTTAGCGTGAATTTCCTTGGTAATAATTCAAATAGCAAGTGTGGTTCTATGTCCGAATTATGGCGAATGTGTTCAAGACCTTTGCTGATAATTTCAGCATGGTCGAAAGCAAGGCGCATCTTCTTTACTTCTTTTAAATCGTACCAATTTGCTTTGGTTTCATCGTTACGGAATTGAATTTTACGGTCGATTTTTACCATAGCTACATAAGCCACTGTTACGATTCGGCCAATTTTCATTTGCATGGTTTTCTCAAGCCAGAGTACATCGCGGGGATTTTCGGTGCGGCGCGGATTGCCAAAACTGCGAAACTGACTGAGATAAATATTTTTAAGACCTGTAAGTTCTCTGAGAATACGATTGGCAGCATCGTCTAAATCTTCCTCTGCAAGGATAATGCTTCCGGGTAGCTTTTTGTCGTTGAAAAGTGCATTATTTTCTGCAATTGTTCTTTCGATGAGTAAAACTTTCAGTTTTTCACCATCGAAGCCGAAAATGACACAATCGACTGACACATGAGGATTATAAATTGTTTCGATATCCATTGTCTAAATAGATTAATTCAGGTGCAAATATAAAAATAAAATACGAAATAATATCAGGAAAATTATGTTATAAAACACATTATCAGTAAATTGAATAATGTAAAAAATACAAAAAGAAAAAAATATATTATTTATTTTACAATAAGATATTTCGTGTTTAATTATAAATTGTTGATTGATAAACGATACATCAAACTGGATAATTATTAATGATTTTCTCAATTCACAATAACCATGTTACTGAAATAATGGTTTGTATAATCAAATCCCAAAGAAAGATTAATAAAAAAGATAAATAATATTTTGAAACTTTTTTTGTTTTCAGGTTATCCCAACATAATGGGTACATGTTTTTTGAGCCAAAATAATAAGATGAGGCTTATAGGTCAAAATGGTTGTTAAAAACCTTGTAATAAACTGAAATACATAT
>CAYQWD010000614.1:0-1533 GCA_964420955.1 uncultured Paludibacter sp.
CAACTTTCAAACCTTTATTCAGGGAATTCTGAGCGGCATAAGCAGTACGGGCTGAGGCGTAAGTGGCCGTTTTCATTCCAAAAAAACCTGCCAATCCCGAAAAAAATCCTCCGGTTAAAAAAGCAAAAGGAACCCAGCCGTTTTGCAAATTGAAGTAAGCCATTACAGAAAAAATTAATGCTAATACAACAAATACAATGATAACGACTTTGTATTGTTGTTTAAGATATGCCATTGCGCCTTTGCGTACGTGTTTGGCAATTGCCTTCACTTTCTTTCATCATCTGTCGAAAAAAGTAATAAGCAAAACCCAACGCGATGATTGAAGCAATTGGAACTAAATAAAAAATGTCTTCCATAATAGAATTTTGATTTATTGGTTATTAATTGTAGAAATAGATAGTTAGCTATACCTGAATTTCAAGACTTTTCTCTTTCATTTATTGTGATTTTTCAATTTTCAGTTCCTGAGTATTATTGTATAAATTTAAAATATCAAACTTATTTGTTTCATTTATATATATATATATGGTTTTGAGAAAACGCCACTCACGTCAATAAATTAATATATTCTTTCAAAATTGCCAATGAATAATCACCTGCGTGTTGATTTACAAACCCGATTGCCGAAACGGGAGCATCTTCATCGGCTGAATCAGAAATTATTCTCACTACAGTAAGTGGCACTTCATAATCATCGCACACCTGAGCAACTGCTGCTCCTTCCATTTCGGCACAAACTACCGAAGGTAAATTTTTTATCAGAGCATTCTTCATTTCAGTACTCGAAATAAACAAATCGCCACTTGCAATATCTCCAATCATTTGTTTGGGATGCAAAATTCCCTGTTTTGTCAAAATTTTCCGGATTTCTTTGTTTGTTTTTAAAAATTTATGGATTGCTTTCGACATTAATTCAATATTTTGCAAGGGAATTTCGTACGAAGTTTTACCAGTCAATGGAATTTCGAATCTTCGCATTAGCGGTCGTGCATCCATGTCGTGCTGAAAAAGATGATGCCCGATAACTATATCTCCTACGTTAAGTTCAGCTGATATAGCTCCTGCTATCCCTGTGAATATAATTCTGTCAACATTGAAGCGTAAAATCAAATTGGCAGCAGTTGATGCAGCAGCTACTTTTCCCCAACGCGAAAAAACTGCAACAATATCTTGTCCGTACAGTTTCCCTTTATAGTAAATTCTACTGCCCTCTTCAACAATTTTTTTTTCGTCAATTGCTGATATTATTTTATTTACTTCTTCGGGCATTGAGCCCATTATACCTATAAGCATAGCCCCTGACCCCTAATGGGGGATATTATTTAAATTTTTTATTACTTACTGAACTTTCGCAAGTAGTTAATTGTATGATATTCTGATGTTTAAAAAATTTATGATGTTTGATAATCAAATGGTTTTACAAAAAAGAACTGTATCAAATTTTTATCTCCTGACTTCTCCCCTAACCTCTCTCTCAACCTCTATCCCCCTTCGGGGACTTTCTCCCCAAGGAGAAAGAAAATGGAAAAA
>CAYQWD010000615.1:0-1531 GCA_964420955.1 uncultured Paludibacter sp.
ACTTAACCAAGCCAATGCTCCTTCTTTCAGTACATAGTTTTCGAGCAAATAATTAACGGGTAGAGTGATACCTAAAACAAAAACTACCGCTATACCAAGTCCGAGCGATGTTTTTACATTTTTCGAAACAGCAAGGTACGAACACATACCAAGGAAAAATGCAAAAATCATGTTATCGACAAATATCGATTTTACAAATATGCTGAATATATTTTCCATATTAATAATATTTATTTCCAATACCTATGAAGGGGAAAAGAACATTCTGATTTTTTACTTTTTTATTTCCTGAATTTCCCTTCAGCGGTTTATTGGATAATTTATTTTTCTTGTAATTCTTTATTTCTCGAACGTTGAAACCAGATAATGCAAGCTACCAGTATCAATGCCATGGGCGGAAGAATCATCATTCCATTATTTACGTAACCTGCATCGTAAAATGCCTGAGGAATTACCTTCATGCCAAATAAAGTTCCTGAGCCAAGCAATTCGCGGAAAAATGCAACGGCTACAAGTATCCATGCATATCCCAAACCATTACTTATCCCATCGATAAATGATTCCCAAGGCTTGTTACCCATAGCAAAAGCTTCGAGGCGACCGAGTAAAATACAGTTTGTAATAATAAGGCCAATGTAAACAGAAAGCTGTACGCTAACATCGTAGGCAAATGCTTTCAGAATTTCGCTTACAATTGTAACGAGCGCAGCTACAATTACAAGGTGAACAATTATACGGATTCGGTTAGGTATAGTATTTCGAAGTAGGGAAATTATTACATTGGCAAAAGCCAGAATTATAGTTACTGAAACGCCCATTACAAGAGCCGGTTCGAGTTTTGCAGTAACTGCCAAAGCCGAACAAATACCTAAAACCTGAACGGAAATCGGGTTGTTTTTACCTAAAGGACCCAGGAAAACCTGTTTTGTTTTTTCTGAAAATAATTTGCTCATTCTTTTGTTCCTCCATCGTTTTGTTGTAAGAATTTTTCGTAGGGAGCTATACAGGTTTTTAGCATATCTTCTACTCCCTTACTGGTAATTGTACCACCTGAAATTGCATCAACCATATCCTGTCCTTCGGGTTTTTGTCCTGCTTTCAGTATGGCAATCGAAACAAATTCGTTTTGCGCGTTTAGTATGTTTTTACCGATAAACTGTTCCTGAAATATGGGTAATGAAATTTCAGCGCCAAGTCCGGGGGTTTCACTTGCATGTGAAAAGAAAGTGCCGAAAACAGTGTTCTTGTTTTCGTTGAGTGATATATAACCCCAAATTGGACCCCAAAGTCCGGCGCCGTAAAGTGTAATAATATATTTTATCTGACCATCAACATTAGCAATATAAAGCGGTAAATTGCGTGCTTCTACCGGTTTTGCAAGTTCTTTTTTAACATCAATGTCAAAAGCTTTTTCTGAAGAAGTTACAGGCTCTCCTTTTGCATTTATCACCAGTGTTTCAGTAATATAAGTATTGTAAAGCTGTTCGGCGTTTTGTCCATTGAGGTCAACATTGAGCGAACTTAATATTTG
>CAYQWD010000616.1:0-1528 GCA_964420955.1 uncultured Paludibacter sp.
AAAACACTTTCAGGAACTTTCAAGAGCGATGTTTTCAGATAAAGTAATGGTAAAACCTTCAGAAAATTGTCGATAAATGTTTCCTTGTCCGTCTCGGAAAGTTTTTCGAGCAGCAAACAGGTTTCAGCAGTTACCGTAACAAATTCGATAACACTGTGAGAATATACGATATGATTTGGCAAACCGGAGTCAGACATATTGTGATTATTTAAATAAAATACCTGGAATTTTCCAATAAATATTTCCCTGCAAAATTACGAAAATTATCTTATCGGTAAGGTTTTTCGGGAAAGTGATATTTTTGGAATGAACATACCTGAATAATTTATTAAATTTGCAGAATATAAAACAATCAGAAACTGATAAAAACTCTGTAACAGGCAAACAAATTCATTTCTGAAGTTGTTTAAATTAAAAAAATAATCCTTTTCGGAAAAAATTTGATGATAAACATTTGAATTATGGAAGACAAATTAGTAACACTGAAAAATTATGAATCCATGGTAGAAGCTTTGTTCGATCAGGATTTGTTACACAAAAACGGAATTCAATCAAGCATAAACAATGGAAATTCCGTAGAGTTGCTACCCATGTTTGGTGAAATTAACGATGGGCTTCAGATTATGGTTCTCGAAAAAGATCTGGAAAAAGCGCTGGAAAAACTCGGGGAGTATGAAAATACGGTTGAATAATTACCACTTGCAACAGAATATATTTTTTAAAGAGTAAAACTTCGTACACGTCTGAGGTGTTCCGTCTCGAAGTGTCGGGATTGGAATATAATCATATCGTAATGGATTATAAGGATTTTTTAGGGTGGGATTGAAAGAAATCCCACCCGACGTACGCGACCTTTTACTCATTTATTATAGCACATCCGACAGGACGGTGGAGGCTCAAATTATTTGCAGTTTATTTTGGCAGTTTGTAATAACCTAAACCAATGCTAGTTACTACTCTTTTATACTGAGATAAATTGTTTTTACAAAAATAATAATCCGCCCCTTTTTGACTGTCGTCAGTTGAAAAATCAGGGATTATTAAATCCATCTGTAAAAGATTAAATTTCCATAATACTGTAATCATTTCTTGAGTGACGGGATAATTATCGTCCCACAAATAAAATAACTTACCATTTATTATATTATATCTCGTTGGTAATTTCACATAAGTTTCTTCAGAATAATAGAATTGATAACCTGAATTTGCAAGAATGCTAACGGTTACAACACTTTCATAGAATTTATCTTTATCCCAATAAAAGTTATTTTCATCTTTTTGTTTTAATACCAAAGAATAAAGTGAATCTTTAAATGTAACTGAAAAAACAGAATCTGTTTTAAATAAACTACATTTTTGATAAAAGTCTAAAATGGCTTTTTTTATTGTAATTTCTTTAATATTTTCTCCTGTATTATCTATTGTTTTTTTAATTGTGGAATGTCTTAGCCCCCTAATTAACTGGACTAATTAGTAGAATCAATTTAGGACATTAATTTTGTGGAATTATGAGTAAAATCAGGAGAAA
>CAYQWD010000617.1:0-1526 GCA_964420955.1 uncultured Paludibacter sp.
TTAAAGCAGTTTTTTGAATTTTTGTCTGTTGTTTTTTTTTACGAACAAAAATCAGAGTATTTTCAAACATCAGTAATAATCAAGTTTGGATACTCTATAGCAAATTCATTCAATAATTATTTGGCCTTTGAGTTGGGTTGTAATTTTAAATATGATTTTTCAATATTGAACTCTTATTTTAACATTTTAAGCCTGCATTTTTTCAATTATCAATCGTTTTATTCAATATAACGAACGTAAAAACCAGCTAATAGTCAATAAATCAACGAGATATTAAACAATCAAATATAATATGTTAAATAACATTAAATCAAAGAAAAAACACGATAAATATGTTGTACAACATAAAAATTGCCTTTATCTTTGCATCGTGTTTTTCATGGTATTAGATTTAAGGTTAATTAAAGAGATTGGGTTGTCGGGAGACAACCTTTCTTGTTTTATATCCCCATCTACCCCAAAATGAATATACCTCTAATTCGACTTAAAAATGCATTACTGGCATCGCTTCCAGTTTCGCAACGTACTATTTGGTGGTTGCTTAAAATAATTGTACCAGTAAGTTTTGTGGTAAGTCTATTGCAATTTTATGGTGTGGTTGGTTTGATTGCAGGCATACTTGAGCCTGGTTTTTCACTTATTGGTTTGCCTGGCGAATCGGCTATTGTTTTTATTACGAGTCTTTTTTTATCACTTTATGCTCCTATAGCAATCATTGCCACACTTCCGCTCGATCTTCGCGAAATAACAATACTGGCTGTAATGTGTCTGATATCACATAATATGATTGTTGAAACTGCAGTTCAAAAGAAAACAGGGTCTTCAGCCATTGTAATTATTTTATTGCGTATCGGAATGTCGTTTGTAGCTGCATGGTTCCTGAATTTGCTTCTGCCTGCTTCAGAACATCACAGTGTTTCAAAAGCTGTAGCGCAGGTGTATAACTCCCTTGTCGAAATGCTTGGGATATGGCTGATAAATACAGGTTGGCTTTCACTAAAAATTGTATTTATTGTTAGCAGTTTAATGCTCTTTCAAAATATTCTCAAAGAATTCAGAGTGTTAGATGTGCTTTCCAAAATATTTGCTCCGGTTATGAAATTTTTTGGTTTGTCTGCCGACACTTCATTTTTATGGTTTGTAAGCCAGATTATCGGACTTACTTACGGTTCGGCAATAATGGTGCAAGCAGTTGAAAAAAGTGAGATAAAACCCCAAGATGCAAAACTGCTCAATTATCATATAGCTATAAATCATTCCATGCTCGAAGATACATTGCTGTTTGTGGCAATTGGAGTAAATGCAGGTTGGATAATGATTCCCAGATTGATTCTGGCTTTTATAACGGTTCACTTTGTAAAATCAGTATTGTGGAGAATTGTTGGCAAAAAAAACATAGATTCAGAACATTAAGAGAATTAGAAGTGTGATGTAATTGAAAAAACCATCGAAAACCTTCTTGTTTTTTTTGATATAAAATACAAAACTTTATACGCCAAAAATTTGACAAAAAACTAAACACAAAC
>CAYQWD010000618.1:0-1515 GCA_964420955.1 uncultured Paludibacter sp.
CTTTTGAACAACCCACTTCATTTTTTGGTGAATATTGATAAAAGCTACCCGGGAATAGCCAAAATAAATGACTTAAACCCAAATTATGCATTAGAAAAAATATAAGGAGCGTTTTTTTTGGGGACAGCATCGAATAGAGCATCCAACCATTTCCTTTTTTCTCCCTTAGCACTAATTTTTAATGTAGTAATATGTGCATGTTTGCTTGTCCAAGCTCCTAATGCAAAGCATTTAAAACGCAAAGTGCTCAAAGTGCTTTGTGTCTTGCTTTTTAGCACAACTTGTCGGAACAAAGCCATCAGGTTATAAGCCATTAAAACACTTCTAAACGCAGCTTCTGTTCCCCAAAAATTATTCATGCAAAATGTTTCTAAAGCAAAGTCGTATTTGAGTTCTTTGATTCTGTTTTCAGCATCTCCTCTTTGCTTATACATCTCCCATATTTGCTCTGCCGGTAAATCCATATTTGTTACATAAACACTATAACGATACGCTTGTATTTGATCATCAAAAAGCAACAACTTTCCTGTTGCCTTTTTTAATTTTCCCACGTTCTTTCTCACCGCTACCATTCTTCTCCCTTGCTTCCAATCTGGCGATTGATAAGTAAATTCACACATCTCTATTCCGCCTTTTATCGGTATCCATTGCTTTAAATTGCGAACCTCCGATTTAATTGTTGGATAAAACTTCACAGCAACCACATAATTCAACTCTTTTTTTTCGAGTTCACTTAAAAATGAATCGCTGTAAAAACCACTGTCGCACCTTACCAGTCCAACTTTTTTACTTTGTAAAATACTAAGGGTTTCTTCTAAAAAATAATTTACATTATTTGTGGCTCCTGTGTTTCCTTGACGTAGCCATGCGTTGGCAATCATCCGAACTTCAGGTATGAAGGCCATTATAGGATGATGTGAATTGCGACCCGGCTTCTTTGGATTATATCCTTTTTTTGCTCCTTGCTGTTCGCCATAACGGGTTGCAACGGTGCTATCTAAATCTAAGGTTACATTATTAAATTGTATTTGTTCGAAAAACCATTTAAACAATGGAACAAATGTTTCTGTATTTCTTCGCCAATCAAACTTATTGAAAAATCGACTGTAGGTACTTTGGGATGGTGCTTGATTCCAATTAAATATTTGTTTTAACACTTCGTCATAACGCAGATATGCCGAATGACTGAATCTGCCAGCACCTATCCATATACTTGTCCAAAAACACTCTAATATTTGACTCGGGTCAAAACCTCTATTAGATCCTTTTTCAGGCAAGGGCAAAGAGGTTAATTGGTCTTTTATTTTTGTTGTATCCAACAAATCTTTCATCAGTTTCATGCCACCCCATGCTGTTACTGAATGATTGCTAAATTCTAT
This sequence comes from uncultured Paludibacter sp., assembly GCA_964420955.1. Classification (GTDB taxonomy): domain Bacteria; phylum Bacteroidota; class Bacteroidia; order Bacteroidales; family Paludibacteraceae; genus Paludibacter. The sequence goes on from CAYQWD010000618.1 coordinate 1,380, forward strand.
TTTATCGATACCACCCATTTGGTGTAATTGTATTTTGATCGAAAGTTCTGATCTTTTAAAGGTATTAAATCCCATATTGTCTTATAATTAATATTATGTTAAATAAATTTATTTATTGAAAGTGTTAAACAAACGG
>CAYQWD010000619.1:0-783 GCA_964420955.1 uncultured Paludibacter sp.
ATAGTAGCAGGTTAATCCACCAACCCAATTGCCCGAAGAAGCTATAAAAACACACAACCATGGATCAAGACCTCCATAAACCAGTGAGGAGAAAACCGCCTCTGAACTGAATGGAACTACTGTAGCTGCTAGAAATGCTGCAATAAACAAACCAAAATATCCAAGTTCGGCAAATTCCATTAATTGATATAATGAAGAAAATTTACAATAACAAATGTGATATTCACAACAAATAGTAATATGAACAGATATGAATGAAGCAAACTTTTCTGATGTGTGAGCGGATGAGCCATCAACATGGAAAAGGCAATTGCTGCAATGGACAGAAAACTTGGCATTGATGAGGAGTAAAAAATGGTTGCAATACCACTAAATAATAAAATCCAGATAAAAAGTTTCATTCGCTGTCTTGTTTGTATGGAATCAAGACGCAGGCTGTTGAAAAGCATGCCAATGCTAATTAATAGTATAATTGTAGTAGCAATTAAAAATGCGATACTGTGATTTTCCGAAAAGTTTACCCTTATTGTTGGTGTGAGTTCATTTTTTAGATTCTCGAACCAAAGCAAGTCAGGCTGAAATTCTAAGTTGAACCACATATAAAAAATCCATGGCGTAACTGTGCCAAAAACCGATGCAAAAAAATTCCGTGGCGACATGCATTGAAAAAGCACAAAACCTATCCATATTGCCGGTAGCACAGATATAAGAGGTAGTGAAAAGAAACTGCTGATACTTATAAACATGCTGCCGGTAAATGATTTGCGAACTGCCTGTTTGTTT
>CAYQWD010000619.1:803-1515 GCA_964420955.1 uncultured Paludibacter sp.
CCATAAATATCAGTAGTGAAAATAATATGAATGTGCTTGCCAAATGATCAGTAATTGAAATATCATAAGCCGACCATACTGCCACCGACATTAAATACAAAAAAACATGCAGTAAACTGCGCGAACGTATGAGAGAAAATTTAGTGTTGAGTTGAATTAACAGAAAAGTGTTGAAAAGCAAAAGCGCCAGTCCTATAATTTCTATAGTAAATTTGCTTATGCTCATGTAACTTACTATTTCACCGAATGCTGTGCTATGTTGATAGCCCATAATACAATACATACTACAAAAAGCAGTATTGCTAACGGAATTCCCGGAGTTATAAATTTCTGTATGGATATTCTCATCGCTTTATAGTTGCAAACTTACATAAAAATCAACAGAAACATGAAAATTGTTAATTTTTTTTCAAACTTTAATCTTCTCTTAAAAAATAAATCACTCAAGATATTAAGAACTCTCACGGGATAAGGTTTTTTGGAAAGGATTTTCCTGCTGTTTTATTTAATTTTCAATTTTGTGTCTGAATTCAAATCCAATGGGGCGTTATAAAATAACACAATGTGTATTAAATCAAGCTATTATGTGGTGAAACGATTATAATTCTAAAAAGAATGATTTTGTTACTCAATGCGAAGAACACAAAGTTTTTAGTCTTTTACAACACGCTAATAATCTGATTCTTAAATAAAAGGCGCAATGAGGTTAACT
>CAYQWD010000620.1:0-1514 GCA_964420955.1 uncultured Paludibacter sp.
GGATTAATTTCTGAGTAAGGACATGCTTTGGTGTAACTACCTTTAAAAGATAAATTCCATCTGATACGTTAGTTAAATCTATAATGCCAGATTTTTCAGTCATTGCCGATTGTTTTATTAACTTTCCATTCAAATCATAAACCATCCACATTTTTGCATCGTATTCTTCGGGGTTGAAGTAGAATAAATCATCTGAGGGATTGGGATAAATATTGATGGAAACACTATTTTTTGACCATAAGGTCGATATATCTGTATTATCAATTTTTTCGAATGAAATTATAATCCGATAACCTTTTTTGATTTCGGTTTCCTCATTAAAAATAAACGGAATATTGGTGCTGAGCAAAGTGTTGTTGTTTCCCCAAAAAGTAAGTTTGGTTTCCATCTGATTTGGTTTTGAAGCGATAAAGTTACTGTAGTCAATTGTTGAAAAATCTCTCCACTGACGATAAATTGGCATTTGCATAATCTTCCGCGCAAGTGTACCATCGTCATTGTATTCATAATTGTATTTTAAGTTTCGCTCCCAAAACATGGATTTCCAGTAAAAATATGTCTCCGACAAAATTCTGCCGTTGCTGTTATAGTTATTATTTGTCATCGAAGCATTTTCCCAAACTGAAAGTGCGGAATTCCATATTTTGGTACGTTGTGATGTTATTTTATTATCGGTGTTATAATACCAAAAAGTTTTTTGCTGATTAATCCACTCATTATTCAAATTTTTCGAAAGTAGAGTTTGTGTAACAAGCAAATTGTCGGTATTATACTCCGAGTCGAGTTTAAATTCAATGTTTCCGTTTACAGTTTGTCCAATTTTTTTTATTAAGGTTGTTTTGGGTAAATTATTTTGATAAGTAATTTCTGTAGTTCCCCTGATAATCCATCTGTTTGATTCATAAAAAAATTCTTTTCGATTTGTCAGCAAGTTATTTTCATAATTAAAAGTTATTAATTTATTATCAAACAGCATTTCGTTAACATACTTTGAGTGTTTTTCTGAAATCAAAAAACTATCTTCATAAGTATAGTTAATTTCATAATTACTTACCCAATCGTTATTTTTAAATTTTTTTACGCGTTGTGTAACACATTTATTATCATTGTAAATCCATTCAGTTTGTGTCAGTCTTTTCCACTGCGTATCTTGTAAAAAATATTTTACCTCAAGTACTTTATTCTTATTGTTATCATAAAAATAAAAGAATCTGTAGGTAGTATCAGTATCGAAAACCTTGACCTGAGTAACCAGATTCGATGTTTGAGCCTCGCCGGATTGAATGTTGAAAATCTGAATAAGAGCTACTGCAATTGCAAAAAAGAATATTTTCATTGACAGAATGATTGAAAAAAATTTACGATTAACAATAAAATTTTTTGATATTGTATTTTTCTATTTTCCGCTTTAAAAAGACGTAGTATTATAAATTTAACTAGTGTAAATTAAAAAAAACAATTTGTTTATCTGAAATTCTTAAAATACTGATATTTCAAATTTTAAAAACCGCACA
>CAYQWD010000621.1:0-1512 GCA_964420955.1 uncultured Paludibacter sp.
AGCATTGTCATTCAGAGCGTAGCGAAGAATCTCAGATGTTTAGTCGGTTAGTAGTTATAAAAAATATAATTGTAAACGCAGAGATGCGAAGATGCAAAGACCAAAGGAAAACTTTTATGTTTTCCGCTTCGTACCTTTATTTAAGAATCAGGTTATTAACATGTTGTAAAAAATGAAAACTTTGCATTTTTCGCATTAAGTATCTAAATTATTTTTTTTAAATAATAATAGTTTCAACACATAACAGCTTGATATTATAAACTTTGTGTTGTTTTAAAACGACCCAAAGTATCTTAACACTTGACAAAAAATTATATATATTTGACACCGAAGAAAAATTGAACGCCGATTCCGAAGCATCGGGATGGCGTTCTATTTTTTTTAATGTACTTTCAATATTTATATCATTGAAGTTAACTCCAATAAAAAAGGAAGACAATAAAGTTACTGCACCTATGGAGGTCGGCAATTAAATTTTCATTTTTTAAACCCCGAATAATTTAATACGTAAATGAATTGTTTTTTTAAAAAAATGTGGAAATTTGAGCAATCAGCCTTCATTGATGACTTTTTTGTAAACAATAATTTATTTTTCCAAAAATTTCTAACAAAACCTTTAACGGTTTTCGAAAAAAACAATAGTCGAAATTTATTAGAAAGGCTGTTAAATTAGCGATAAATTCAAAAAAATATTCAAAACTACTATCTACAGCAGTTCCTTTTATGCTTATCTTTGTGTCCATTTTTACAAACCAAAAAACAAACAACAATCAAAAAATAAAGTGTAATGGAAAAAGTAACAATAGTAGGTGCAGGTAACGTGGGAGCAACTTGTGCTAACGTTTTAGCATTTAAAGAAATAGCCGATCTTATCGTTCTAATCGATATTAAAGAAGGTGTATCTGAAGGAAAAGCAATGGATATGCAACAAACTGCTGCACTGCTCGGTTTCGACACTCAACTTGTAGGAAGTTCGAATGATTATTCTGCAACTGCAAATTCAGATGTTGTAGTTATCACTTCAGGCATACCACGTAAACCCGGAATGACACGTGAAGAATTAATTGGCGTAAATGCTGCAATTGTAAAAGAAGTAGTTGAAAAAACACTTGAATATTCACCCAATGCCACATACGTTATCGTGAGCAATCCAATGGATACCATGACCTATCTGGCTCTTAAAGCTTCCGGATTGCCAAAAAATCGCATTATTGGTATGGGAGGAGCGCTTGATACTGCCCGCTTTAAATATTATTTGTCCAAAGCCATGAATGCTAACCAAAACGAAGTACACTGTATGGTAATAGGCGGACATGGAGACACTACCATGATTCCTCTAACACGTTTCGCATCGTATAAAGGGCGCAATGTAACTGATATTCTCAGTAAAGAAAAACTGGATGAAGTGATAAGCAACACTATGAGAGGCGGTGCAACACTTACTTCCTTACTTGGCACTTCAGCATGGTTTGCACCGGGTGTTTCTGTTGCTTATTTGGTACAGTCCATACT
>CAYQWD010000622.1:0-1511 GCA_964420955.1 uncultured Paludibacter sp.
GTGACGTTCTCTTAATTGATTTAATATTTTTTCATCGGTCATTTCTTTGTAAAATTTATACACTAAAAAATCCATAATATCCCTTGCAGAAAGAATAGGTATTTCGTCTTGTTGCAATATTTTCTCACGTAATATAAAACAGCTTACCATAAAATTTAATGCCACTTGATGATGCCATGATTTCCATTTTCTTGTCTGAAACTGGTCTAAACCAAGTATTTGTTTGGATTCCTTAAAACTATGTTCTATAAAAAATCGTTGAGATTGCATTTGAGCAATTCCCTCTGGGGTATATTGCATCAAATTTGCATTGGTAAATGAATATTTTATCTCGTATTCGTCTTTCTTTGTTTTTGTTTTTCTGATTACCAATAGCCTGTTTTCTATTGTATTATCTGCCTTATTCCAAATATAAACGGTTTTGAAATGAAATTCTCCTTTTAACATTCCTTTGGTCGAATTTCTTATATTGATTTTTTGCCAATGTTTTGTTTCTAATGTTTTTAAATATTTATTTACGGTTGTTTCCGGTGTGGATGCTTTTAATTTTTTGGGGTCCGGTACTTTGGCGTTTTTTCTTTGGGGCAAATAGAGTTCCGGTTCTTCTACATATATTACTTGGTCAGAATGAATATCCAACATATATATAAGTCCCAAATTATCAATTGTTTTTGCAAAATTTGCATCATTCCCATAAAAACCATCTGCTCCAATATAATCAAATTCAACTCCTAGATTTTGTTGATGTTTAATAATTTCTATTGCTAATTCCAATTTTGTTTTAAATTTCATTTCTTCTTGCGGAATTCCTGCTTCCTTGCATCTTTGGGCGTTATCACACCAATCTTTAGGTAGATAAAGCCTTGTATCAATTAAAGATGCATACTTGTCATTACTTAAACATCCAAAGACTGCAACCTGAGAATTTGAAATCTTTCCCACATTTCCGCAATACTGATGTCCTACACCTACGCTTTTGTCGCCTTTTTTCTCCCATCCACTTTCATCAATTAACAAGCCGGTAAGTTTGCTTTTAGGCAAAACTCTACTGACATCTTTTGCAACTTTATCAATAACTTCACGATAATCCCACTCGGATTCGGTTATAAAATGTTGCATTTGATGGTAATTAGCCTCTATATTTTCACTTATTCTTTCAATATTTTTCAAATCACTTACTGCTAATCCTTCAACATAAAGGGTTGCTTTGTCGAAGTTTGATTTGGTTTTATTTCTAAAAACATCCTCATAATCAGACAGATAAACACCGAGTCGGTCTTTAACCGAAAGCAGTGTTTTACCATAATTTTGATTTTTTTTAAGTTATGAAAGTCTCGTTACTCATTGTAAACTGTTTTTCTATTATTACGATACTAAGTTATTAATTTTAAATGTATTATGCAAATTATTTTATCACTTTTTTTAAACTTTTTATACTTTTTTTAATCTGTTAAAGTAGAAATAAGCCGGCTGAAATATAATTCAGATACAACTTCTCTCTAATTTTATAT
>CAYQWD010000623.1:0-1508 GCA_964420955.1 uncultured Paludibacter sp.
TACCGAACGACCGCTATTTGCGGTCTGTGGGGTAAATCTTAATTTGGATTTTTTTCCACTTTACAACACTTGCTTGCAAGATTTAATCCGTTTGATCTCGGATACCGAACGACCGCTATTTTGCGGTCTGTCGGGTAAATTTTACATCAGTCTCCCGATAGCTATCGCGATATGCGTTCTATTTTTTTTCATGTACCAAGAAAAATGTAAATCGGAAAAATTATACTTTGTGAAACTTAGTGTTTTTTGTGTCTTAGTGGTAAAAAATATAGTTTTCTACGTTATATTCCAATTATTCAGAATAAAGTTAATGCATCGAAAAGAGTAGATTTTTGCAAATTTCTGTAAAATATAAAAGCAATCCGGAATATCTTTCAATTACTTTGTGTTATTAAGGCTGATATATTTTTTATTCAGAAATTATTCAATAATTTTGAATGCTGAATAATTTGTTCTCGGATAAATTTGTTTTACATTAAAAAATAACTGTTATGAAAAAACTCACCACCAAACAAATTATCGATATTGTACTGATATTGATGCTGTTAATTTTTGCAGCACAGAATGTTGCGTCCGTAAAACTTAAATTTCTGTTCTTCGGATTTGATTTACCACTGATTATTTTAATTGCATTTACCTACTTTGTTGGTTTTTTTACAGCTAAACTTTTTAAAACAAAAAAAGATGTGATTGAAGAAACCAAAAGCAAGGAAGACGCAGTAAAAACTAATGAAAAAGTGAGCTAAAACATTATTATTAAGCTTCATAAAAATAAATTTGCAGCCTTAACAAGAATTAATTATCCCAAAAGAATTGATACTATAATTTGATTGAAAAATTTTAATTCAACAAAAAGACTTTTCAGCTAATCATTTCATATTATCATGAATTTTATATCCCGATTACTAAAAAAATAAATATGAAAATAAAATTTCTTGGCGCTGCCCGCGAAGTAACAGGCAGTAAACATTTGATAACTACCGATGATGGAAAGAAAATTCTGCTTGATTGCGGAATGTTTCAAGGTAAAGGTATGGAAACCGATGCGCTTAACCGTAATCTGGGATTTAATCCTGAAGAAATCGACCATCTGATTCTTTCTCATGCTCATATAGATCATTCAGGATTGGTTCCCTACATATACATTCTCGGATTTCGAGGCTCAATTATCTGCACAAATGCCACGCGGGATTTGTGCTCAATTATGTTGTCGGACAGCGCACATATTCAGGAACTTGATGTGAAGTGGTATAATAAAAAAATGATGAAACAGGGGAAACGTCCTGTTCAGCCAATTTATACCATCGAAGATGCCGAAGAATGTATGAAACTATTTATCAGCATTGGTTACAATCGCCGTTTTTATATTAATGATAAAATCAACGTGAAATTTACAAATACCGGGCACATGCTTGGCAGTGCAGCCGTAAACCTTGAAATTACTGAAAACGGACAGAAAAAGCGTCTATGCTACACCGGAGATATAGGTCGTCCTATTAATCGTATCC
>CAYQWD010000624.1:0-1508 GCA_964420955.1 uncultured Paludibacter sp.
GCTTCGTTGATGGCAGCTGCAATAGCATGAGCCGACTCAGGAGCTGGCACAATTCCTTCGGTTTGAGCAAAAAGAACACCGGCTTTAAAAGAATCTAATTGTTCAATATCCACAGCCTCCATTAAACCATCAATCATTAACTGACTAACAATTGTTCCGGCGCCGTGATAACGCAAACCACCGGCATGAATATGAGCGGGTGCAAAATTATGACCAAGAGTAAACATCGGAATTAAAGGCGTGTAGCCAGCTTCATCGCGAAAATCATATTGAAAAACTCCTCGTGTAAGTTTTGGACATGATGAAGGTTCGGCAGAAACAAATCGTGTTTTTTTGCCATCATTAATGTTATGCCGCATAAACGGAAATGAAATTCCTGAAAAATTTGATCCACCGCCAAAACACCCAATTACCACATCCGGATAATCTCCGGTCATAGCCATCTGCTTTTCAGCCTCGAGTCCGATAATTGTTTGATGCAACGACACATGATTAAGAACGCTTCCCAAAGCATAACGACAATTTGGCGTGCTCATGGCAAGTTCAATCGCTTCGGAAATAGCAGTTCCCAAACTACCCTGATAGTTAGGATGTTCTGTTATGATTTTACGACCCGCTTTTGTTGACATACTTGGCGATGGAATAACTTGTGCTCCCCATGTTTGCATAAGCGAACGGCGATATGGTTTCTGCTCGTAACTTACTTTTACCATATAAACGGCAAGTTCCAAACCAAAAGTTTTCGAAGCAAAAGCAAGGGCAGTTCCCCATTGTCCGGCGCCGGTTTCGGTTGTGATATTGGTAACACCTTGAATTTTATTGTAATAAGCCTGAGGAAGCGCCGAATTAAGCTTGTGTGAGCCTACAGGACTTACACTTTCGTTTTTAAAATAGATATGTGCCGGAGTATCCAATGCTTTTTCAAGATTGTATGCGCGTACCAAAGGCGAAGGTCGATAAATTTTGTAACGGTCACGCACCTCTTCGGGTATTTCAATCCAAACATCGGTTATATTCATTTCCTGCCTGCAAAGTTCTTCTGCAAAAATCGGAAATAAATCTTCAGCTTTCATTGGTTGTTTTGTGCCCGGATGTATCATTGGCAGTGGTTTATTAGGCATTTCTGCCTGAATATTATACCAGTGTGTAGGCAATTCGCTTTCAGGTAAAAGAAATTTTTTCTGCTTATCCATAATGTTTAATTTTATGATGTTTACATATTCAAGTTTTTGAAAAAATACAGGAAACAAAAAAACCTGAGTTTATCTAACTACAGGTTTTTGAAATGTAACTAACTATAAATTCATTCATGAGCAACCTGACGTAATCATTTGAAAAACTGCCAATGCCACCAATAATAATTTTGAATGCAATAAAAAGTCATTTTAAAATAATTTATTGCAAAGTTAATAACTTTTACAATAAATCAAAATAAAAACAACAAATTTATTTACAAGATGAAAGATAAAAGCCATTAATTGCAAATAATTGAAATTGAAATCATTTTC
>CAYQWD010000625.1:0-1142 GCA_964420955.1 uncultured Paludibacter sp.
AAACCTGCATTTTTATAAAATTCTACAAAAGTAAGACGTAGCGGGTGAACAAATGCTCCGATAAGACAAAGTGCAAAGTTGATGCTATGACCTATTAAGAGAATTAGCAGTATCAAAAACCATCTGTATATCGGGTCGGCATCTGCTGTCAAATCTATGGCAAGCGTGTTAAACACTCCCCCAAGAATACTTCCGGTAAGCCCAAGCGCGAACAAGCGAACATAAGAAAGTGTATCGCCCAGCAAACCTGTTGCCATATTATAAATATTCCACAAAGCTGATCCAAAATTGGTGAAAATATTTTTGCCCGGTGAATTGTAGAAAAGTATTATTAATCCACTCAGAGCGATTACTGCAAAAAGGAGATAAAGCTCAAATCGCCGAATGGCTATTCCTAACAAAGGTAAACCAAAGTAAATTATCATACTTACTATAAAAAACACCCAAGCTAAATGTCCGGCGGCAAATTTAAATCCATGTTGTTTTTTAATTTTTAATACATTAATAATCATTCCAAATAAAATTTGAATTATTCCGATTAAAATCGCTATAATCATCATAGGATTGTAACCACCCAATTTTTCTCCGTAATTTCCTTGTGTTATAAAATATTGTTTCACACCCGAGAGCCATTTCCATTCCACATTATCGAGCGAAATACCGAACACTGAGCCGGTTAGCAAACCAACTACTACTGTAGCAAGTCCTAGATATTGCCCCAAAGTCAGTAATCCTGTCATTTCAGGTTTTGCTTTACGTTTCAAAAAAGTAGCCACAGCCCATATCAAAATTCCATAGCCACCATCACCAAGACAAAGACCAAAAAAGAGCATGAAAAATGGCGCAAGGAAGGGTGTTGGGTCGAGTTCACTATAGTTTGGTAACGAGAACAGTTTGGTGATTGGTTCAAAAAGTTTTGAAAACGCATTATTTTTCAACTGTACAGGTATATCTTCATCTGTTGAAGGATTTGTTGCTTCGTAATAAACTCCCTCTGTTTCAAGAAAACTATTCAATGTATGTTCTACTTCTTCAGGGCTGAAGCCTTCGAGTATCATAACTTTGCTGTCAGCTTTTGCCAGAGTACTCAGTTCTACTTTTTTCAGATCAATATTCCTGTTAATTATGTTCAGCAATCCTCT
>CAYQWD010000625.1:1158-1506 GCA_964420955.1 uncultured Paludibacter sp.
CATCATCGAGTGTTTTAATTTTCCGGTCAAGCCCATCAATTTCATTTTCGAGTTGTGTTGCATTTTTATCGCTCAGTTTCACAGGTTCAGCATCAATAATTATTGGTTCTGGGGTATCGTGCACAATGGCAAAATACTTCATTCCGCCTGACACTGCAACTTCGAACACCTGATATTCACCATCCCATTCTGCTTTGTAACGACTTTGCTGACACGTAAATAATGAAATATAAATATCGTTTTCGGTTAATGCCTTCAACTTTGCAATATCATAATCGCCCCAAATGTGCATTCTTTCTGCTTCGCGAAGATATGCTGTTTTTCTTTGAAGCAATATTTCTTTTTCGT
>CAYQWD010000626.1:0-1504 GCA_964420955.1 uncultured Paludibacter sp.
GATGCGAAGATGCAAATACCCAAAGGAAAACTTTTAAGTTTTCCTCTTCGCGTCCTTTATTTATGAATCGGGTTATTAGCATGTTGTGAAAAATGAAAACTTTGCGTCCTTCGCGTTGAGTATTTAAATGATTCTTTTTAGAATTTCGACAATGTCAATGCTTAACAGCTTGATTTAATTCACATTGTGTTATTTTATAACGACCCATTGAATGTTACAAAATTTTAATACTCAAAATTCAGAAATAATAATTTTTTTCTGGCTCATCATAATTTCCCTTGCGCCGGGTTTTGCCATTAGTGTATCAATATTTTCAGGTATAACCTGCCAACGCAGCCCAAACTTATCTATACACCATCCACATTCCGATTCTTTACCTTCTGATGTAAAATAATTCCAAAATTTATCAATTTCAGTTTGATTTTCACATTTTATGATCAATGAAATAGCATCATTAAGCCTTTGATGTTCTTTTTCAGTACACAAAAATGAATACTTCTGTTCATAAAGTATCACTTCGCAAATTTCGGCACTTCCGCTTGGCGTTTCACCTAATGAAATTATTTTACTTTCGACAAAATTTAAACCGAATATATTTTTATAATATGCAATAACACTACTCAAATTTCCGCAGTCAGACACAAACCAAATACTTGGCACTATTTTATGATTCGCCATAACGATAAAATTTATTTATTTTTAAACTTAATCCTGAACAATTACGCTCATAGCTTAAACACATCAACATAAAAAATGTTTCAAACTCAGCAGACGCACAATTTCAAGTAATAAACAAAAAAAGAATTGCAGGCGTGCAATGGATTTAAATAAATACGTATGAAAAAAACCAATTGATTTACGAAATAATTACAACAAAAAAAACCATTTTTTTTGTGTATTTTTGCACTTCAAAATAACCCACATATAATAAAGAATGAACAGAATCCGCAATTTTTGCATAATTGCACATATCGATCACGGAAAAAGCACACTTGCCGACCGGTTGCTGGAATATACAAATACTGTGGCACAAAATGAAATGCAGGCTCAAGTCCTCGACAACATGGATTTGGAGCGCGAGCGTGGCATTACGATTAAAAGTCATGCAATTCAGATGAATTACATCCTGAACGGCGAAAATTATATACTAAATTTGATTGACACACCAGGACATGTCGATTTTTCGTATGAAGTTTCACGTTCCATTGCCGCCTGCGAAGGCGCATTACTCATTATTGATGCTACACAGGGCATTCAGGCGCAAACTATTTCGAATTTATACATGGCTATTGAGCATGATTTGGAAATTATTCCGGTAATGAACAAAATGGATATGGACAGCGCTATGCCTGAAGAAGTAGAAGACCAGATAGTGGATTTGCTGGGCTGCAAACCCGATGAAATAATTCGGGCAAGCGGCAAAACAGGAATGGGAGTTGAAGATATTTTGCAGGCTATTATCGATCGTATTCCATCGCCAAAAGGCGATCCGGAAGCGCCGCTT